>JBBSIT010000216.1:0-6890 GCA_038231995.1 Acetobacterales bacterium
CCCAACCCGCATCCGCCGCCCTCTCGTCCGAAGGCCTAGATCATCCATCGCCCCCCATCGATCAGCAAGGACTGCCCGGTGATGAACCGGCTGTCCTCGCTGGCCAGGAACGTCACCGCGTTGGCGACGTCCTCGGGCCGCGCGATGTAGCCCATCGGGGTGCTGGCCTTGATCCGGTCGATCACCTCGGGCGGCAGCCGGTCGTGCGCCCGGGTCGCGATCGCGCCCGGCGCCACCGCATTCACGTTCACCTGCGACGGCGCCAGCTCGCGCGCCAGGGCGCGGGTGAAGCCCACGACCCCCATCTTGGCGGCGCTGTAATCCACCAGCCCGGTGTCGCCGTAGAATGCGGATTCCGAGGACATGTTGATGATCTTGCCCGACCGGCGCGCCCGCATCTCCTCCACGACTTGCCTTGTGCACAGCATGGCGGACTGCAGCGACACGCGCAGGACGAACTCCCAGGTCTCCGGATCGGATTCCCAGAACGGCGTTGCCCGCTCGCGCGCGCTCTGCCCGACATTGTTGAACAGGATGTCCACGCGGCCGAAGTGCTGGCCGATCGCGGCGAACGTCGCCTCGATCTGCGAGCGGTCCGTGCAGTCGGCCACCAGCGGCATGGCCCGGCGGCCGGCGGCGCCGATCTCCTCGGCTAGGCTGGCGAGCCGATCGCCTTCCAGGTCGATCACCGCCACATCCGCCCCCGCGGCAGCGAGGCCCAGCGCGCTTGCTCGGCCAATGCCGTTCGCCGCCCCCGTCACCACCGCGATACGGTCAGCCAACGTTGCACCCATGCCCCCTCCGCGCCGTACAGCGTCGGTTGACGCCGCAAGAGGCCTGCATCTAACGTCCATGCAAGCGACCCGGTAAAGGCTGCACATGGCGGAAGGGGGCGTCTGATGGTCTCACGAGGGAACCTTACGGGAATGCTGCGCAGGGCTGCGTTCCTCGCGGCGGTGCTGGCCGGGATCGGGGTAGCCGCCTTGCCCGCCCGGGCACAGCCGGCGCCCATCAAGATCGGCGAATGGCTGGACATCACCGGCGGCGGCGCCACTGCCGCTGAGAGCGCCCGGCTGGGCATCGACGTGGCGATCCAGGAGATCAACGCGTCAGGCGGGATCGCCGGACGCAAGATCGTCACGGTCACGGCAGACACGCAGACGGATCCGACGGTCGGCGTCGGCGAGGCCAAGCGGCTGGTGCTGCAGGAGAAGGTGGACCTCATCATCGGCCCGGTGATCAGCCAGGTCCTGCTGGCAGCGCTTCCGGTGATGAACGACGCCCGCATCGCCCAGATCGGCGCGACCGGGTCCGAGCTGGTGACCCCGCAAGCAGCGCCGTACTATTTCAGCCTGCTGATCAATGCGGAGTCGCAGGCCAAGGCGGTGCTCAACCAGGCCGAGCAGGTGCTGCGCGCCAAGTCCGGTGCCTTGCTGTCCGACAGCGGCGCGCAGTCCAAGTCCTTCGTCGAGGCCATGAAGAAGGAGATGGCGGGCCGCAACATCCGGCTCACGGGCGCGCAGGAATACCAGTACCGGGCGACCGACATGACCGCGCAGATTCTGACGCTGAAGCGCGGCAACCCCGACACGCTGTTCCTGTTCGCCAGCAGCGGGGAAGACGCGGGGAATGCGCTCAAGAGCCGGGACGAGCTGGGCTGGAACCCCAAGGTGACCGGCAACTACACCATCGCCACCTTCGCGGACGCGCTCATCAAGGTCGCCGGCAAGGAAGCGCTGCACGACACCACCGGGCTGAACTACACCGCCTTCACCTATTGCGACCCGAAGCAGCTTCCCAAGCCCTTCACCGATTTCGTGGCCAAGGCCCGCGCCTTCGACGCGGCCGCCTCCGCGCGACTGTCGATGCTGTTCGCCGCCACGTTCTATGATGGCGTCCACCTGCTGAAGGAAGCCATCGAGGCAAGCGGGGGCAAGACCGACGGACCGACGGTCGCAGCTTGGATCGTGGCGAATGGCCGAAACCACACCGGCATTCTCGGCAGCCTGACCCCCAGCGACACCTCCCATTTCCTGGTCGGCGCCGAGGCGCTGTCCGCCGTCTATCCCGAGCGCATCCTAGCCGGCGGGCTGCAGCAGCGGTACGGGTGCCAATGACGCCGTAGAGCGCGGCGGCTAGGATGGACGACCTTCTGGTCATCATGGTCCGCGGCATCGGAGCCGGGTCTGTCTTCGCCATGCTGGGCATGAGCTTCAACGTCGTGTTCAACGCCAGCGGCATCCTGAATTTTGCCCAGGGCAACATGCTGGTCCTGGGCGGGTTGTTCGCCTTCCTCCTCCTCCCCGCGCAGCCGGACGCGCTGCACTGGTTCATGTTCCTGCCCCTCGTGGTGGGCCTGCTCGGCCTGCTGCTGGCCGTCCAGGGCTTCATCACCCTGCTGCCGCTGCGCTCCTCGGTCGAGCAGCACTCCTGGCTGATCACCACGCTGGCCGTTTCGGTGATCATCGGCGCCGTCCTGCTGATCTACCAGGGAACCGCACAGCAGACCGTCCGCAGCCCGTTCCCGGCGATCCACCTGCTAGGCACCCGCGTCCCGGCCGCGTACGCGATCTGCGCCGGGCTGGCGGTTTTGTGGTACGGCGCGCTGCGGCTCTTCCATACGCGCGTACTGATCGGACTTGCGATCAGCGCCCTGTCGCAGGACTTGGACGCCGCGCGGGCCGCCGGGCTCCGCGTGCGGCGGCTGCAGGTGACGGCCTTCGCCATCAGCGGCCTGATCGTAGGGTCGGCCGGGTATGCCGCCGCGCCGGTGATGGCCATCGCCAACGATAGCGGGATCTCGTACGTCATGAACGGCTTCGTGGCGGCGGTGGTCGGCGGGCTCGGCAGCAACCTCGGCGCGCTGCTGGGCGGTGCGCTGGTCGGCATGCTCTCGTTCTATGCCGCGTACCAGTATGGCGGCGAGTTCCAGAACGCCGTGTCGCTGGCGCTTCTGGTCGTCGTGCTGATGCTGCGCCCGCAGGGCTTGTTCGGCCGGCAAGCGGCGCGCCGGGTTTGAGGGCGTCGCGCGGGCCCGCCGTACGCATTGACCGCGCCACGCGCGTGCAACTCCTGCTCGGCATCGTCTGCGTGGTGGTCAGCATCGTAGCGCCCGCCGCCGTCGGCAGCGCCTACTGGACGCACAACTTCCTCGTCGTGAACCTGTTCGTGACGGTCGCCGTCCTGCAGAATATGCTGCTCGCGGATGCGGGCCAGGTCTCGTTCGGGCAGGGCGCCGTGTTCGGGCTCTCGGCGTTCGCGGCCGGCATCGTCTCGGGCCTGTGGGGGTACAGCTACGGCCTGGGATTCCTCGCCGGCACCGGCATGGCGATCGTCCTCGGCCTGCTGTTCGCCTTGCCGGCGCTCCGGGTGCAGGGCTACTACCTCGGCTTCGTCACCCTGAGCGCGGCCGTGGTGTTCCCGGAGCTGATCGTCGCCCTCAACGACCTGACGAACGGCATCAACGGCATCACCCGGGCGGTCCCGTCCCTCGCGGCCCCCATCGGGCTTGGGCTGAGCTGGATCGCGCTGATGGTGATGGCGCTTGCCGCGGGGACGCTGACCTTCCACGCCATCCTGCGCAACACGCGGCTCGGGCGGCAGATGCGCGTCGCGGCGGTCAGCCCGGAAGCGGCGGCGACGCTCGGCATCAATCCCGGCATGCTGCGGTTCATCGCCTTCACCATCGCGGCCGCGGGCACCGGACTGGCTGGCGCGCTCTATGTGCCCGTGCTCGGCTTCGTCAGTCCCTATGCATTCCGCGTCGATCTCTCGATCTTCTTCTTCTTCTCGGTGATCGTCGGCGGCAGCGGGCAGTTGCTGGGCCCGGTGATCGGCGTCTGGATACTCTATCTCGTCCCCAATGCCCTGCTCGCCGACCTCGCCACCTACCGCCTGCTGGGCTACGGCCTGATTGCGCTGCTGATCATGCTGGCCCTGCCCGATGGGGTGATCGGCAGCATTGAGTCATTCCGCCGCAGCCGGCGCATGCGGACCCGCATCCCCGCGATCGCGGTGGATCGCGTGCTGTCCTGGACCGGCGCCCGGCCGCGCCCGGCCGCCCAAGCCGCCATCGCCGTGCAGGGCGCGCGCAAGACATTCGGACGGCTTGCAGCGCTGGACGGCGTCAACCTCCAGGTCGCCGCAGGGCAGGTCCACGGCCTGGTTGGCCCGAACGGGTCGGGCAAAACCACGCTGCTCAACGCCATCTCCGGGCTGATCCCGCTCAGCGCCGGCAGCATCGCCATCAACGGCACGGACACGACCCGCGCCCCCGCCTACCGCGTGGCGCGGCTGGGCGTCGGCCGGACCTTCCAGACCCCGCGCGTATTCGAGGACATGTCGATCTGGGAGAACCTCGAGATCGGCGCCGATATGCGCGGCGGCGACGACTGGCTGCTTCGCATGCTGGAACCATTCCGCGCGGACTGGGCCGCCAACCGCCCTGATCTGCTCGCCCACGCGCAGCGCCGCGTGCTCGAGGTGCTGCGCACCGTCGCCAGCGACGCGGACATCCTGCTGCTGGACGAGCCTGCCGCCGGCCTGTCTGGAGAGGAGCGCCGGGACTTCGCGCGGCTGATACGGTTCCTGCGCGACACGCTCGGCAAGACCATCGTGGTGGTGGAGCACGACCTGGCGCTGGTCTGGTGCGTCGCCGACCGCATCACCGTGCTGGATGCAGGAGCAATCGTAGCCGAGGGCGCCCCCCGCGAGATCGCGGCCGACCCGAAGGTCCGCGCCTTGTTCACCGGCTCGGCCGATGCTTAGGATCGAGGCGCTCCACGCCGGTTACGGCAGGGTGCCGGTCCTGCATGGGATCGACCTGTCGGTGGCGGCGGGCGAGATCGTGCTCGTGCTCGGTCCCAACGGCGCCGGGAAGTCCACCCTGCTGCGCACCGTCTGCGGCTTCATCAAGCCCACGCGCGGACGGATCCATCTCGATGGCAGGGATATCGCCGGCTTGGCGCCGGAGGAGATCACAAGGCGCGGGATGCGCCTCGTGCTGGACGGCCATCGCGTGTTCCCGGAACTGTCGGTGCGCGACAACATCCGGCTCGGCGCCGCATTCCGTGGCGGCCAGCCGGATTTCGAGGCGATCGCCGGCCCAGCGCTGGAGATGTTCCCGATCCTGCGCGAGAAGCTGCTGACCCCTGCCCGCGACCTCAGCGGCGGACAGCAGCAGATGCTGGCGCTCGCCCAGGCCTTCGCGGCGCAGCCCCGGGTGCTGCTGTGCGACGAACCTTCGCTCGGCATCGCCCAGGCGCTGATACCGCAGATCCTCGGCTTTCTCCGGCGGTGGGCGGCGCTGGGCACCGCCATCGTGATCGTGGAGCAGCAGATCGACAGCGCCCTGGCGGTGGCCGACCGCGCGGTGGTGATGGAGCGCGGCGAGGTCCGCCTGTCCGGCACCGCCGCCGAGCTGAAGCGGGATGCCCGGGTCCACGCCATCTATCTAGGCCTGGACGAGGAGGAGCCGTAGCATGCGGACCATCGAGCATCGCCTGCAGGCGCTGGAGGACCGGGCGGCGATCTGCGCCTTGAAGGCCTTCTATGCCCGTTGCGCCGACGAGAAGTACACGGACGACCCTCGCCGCAAGCCGCAAGCGGAGATCGACGCCATCGTCCGCAGGCAGGTGGACGCGACCTTCACCGGGGATGCGGTCTGGGATGGCGGCCCGCAGTTCGGCATCCAAGAGGGACGCGAGGCGATCTACGAGAGCCTGCGTTCGGGTGGGTGGAGCTTCGCCCTGCACTACTTCGTCAGCCCGGTTATCGAGATCACCGGCGACACCGCCCGGGCATCCTGGATGCTGTGGCAGCCCTGCACCCTGTCCCACGGGGATCGGGCGATGCTGATGTCGGCCCTCACCGAGGACTCCTATGTCCGCACCCCGCTCGGATGGCGCATGCACCGCATGCGGTTCACCCTGAAGTCCATCACCCCCTACGACCGTCCATGGACCGCTGGCCGCAACGCCGTTTTCCAGGACTGACCGGCCATGCGCCTCGAGAACCGCCGCATCCTCGTCACCGGCGCCGCGTCCGGGATCGGCCTCGCGGTCGCCGCGATGTTCAAGGCCGAGGGCGCCCAGGTCGCCATGCTGGACGTTGACCCGGCGTCGCTGCACGCGGCCGCCGCGGCGCTCGGGCTCGCTCCGGTCCGCGCCGACGTGTCGAACGAGGCCGAGGTGGCCGCCGCCGTCGGTTCGGCCGCTGCCATCCTGGGCGGTCTGGATGGCGTGGTGAACTGCGCAGGGATCGACCTGCTGAAGCCGTTCGGGGAGATGACCGCGCCGGAGTGGCGCCGGGTCATGAGCGTCGACCTCGACGGACCCTTCCACGTGTGCAGCGCGGCCCTGCCCGAACTGCGCCGGGCAGGGCGCGGCACGATCGTGAACATCGCCTCCGGCGCGGCCCTGCGGCCTTTGGAGCATCGCACCGCCTATTGCAGCGCGAAGGCCGCGCTGGTGATGTTCAGCAAGGCGCTGGCCATGGATCTCGCCCCCGACGGGATACGCGTGAACGCCATCTGCCCCGGCATCATCGACACGCCGCTGTTCCGCAGCTCGTTCCAGGGCGCCCCCGATCCGGACGCCGAGCTGCGCAGGATCATCGACCGCTACCTGATCAAGCGCGCCGGCGTCCCGGACGACATCGCGGCGGCCGCCCTGTTCCTGACCTGCGACGAATCGGCTTACATGACGGGATCGTCGATCGCGGTGGATGGCGGGCGCACGTTCCACTAGAAAGAAACATCGCATTGTTCATGCGGCGATGGGCGTGATCTGAACGTCGTATCCGAGGCTGTGCAGCTTAGTGGTGCATCCGGTAAGTTGGTTGCGACTTCCCCGAACGTAAGGCGTTAAGGCGGGCTCTGGTCTGCTTGGGGA
>JBBSIT010000217.1:0-6885 GCA_038231995.1 Acetobacterales bacterium
CGCACCATCCCTGGAACAAGACCACGATCCCGCGGCCGGGCCGGCAGAACTGGAAGGAGCGCTACTCCTGGGCGACGACGCCGACCTGGGACCGGCGCGTGTTCGAGGCCGGGGCCTACTCGCGGCTCTACATCTCCGCGCTCGCGCAGAAGATCCCCCACAGCCACTACTTCGAATCCACCGGGTCGAGCCTCAAGCTCAACATCCCCAAGGGTGCGACCCGGCCCGAGATGGAGATCGAATGGCGCGTGCCCAAGGTGTGGAACGCCTTCGAGCGCAACCGCGCCCGCGCCTACGCGGTCGGCTTCAACCTGATGGTCACGGTCGAGAACTGGGTCCGCGCGCAAGACCTCGTGAAGCGCGGGGAGACGAAGGTCGCGACCCCGTTCGAGATCCCCAGCAAGGGCCACCACATCGGCGTCGGCTTCTGGGGCGCCGGGCGCGGGTTCCTCACCCACCACTGCGAGATCAAGGACGGGCTGCTCGCCAACTACCAGATCATCACGCCGTCCACGATCAATGCCTGCCCCCGCACGCCCTGGGGCGAGCCGGGTCCCTACGAGCAGGCGGTGATGAATACGCAGATCGTCGAGAGCAAGTTCACCGACGAGGGCGATTTCCAGGGCATCGACATCCTGCGGGCGATCCGGTCCTTCGATCCCTGCATGCCCTGCACCACGCATGTCATGGTGGAGGGGAGCGATCGGGTTGTCACGCGTGAGGTGACGACCTGCGCGTGCGGCGTCGCATGATCGCCGGGTCGTCCGTGCTGGTCGGGATCGTCGGTTACACGCCGGTGCTCGACGCCTATCCGCTGGGGCCAAGGCTGATGGCGGCGCTTCAGGCCCGCGTCGTCGGCCAGGATGTGGCCGTCGAGAACATGAGCTGGGGACCCATCCATGTCGTGCAGCAGTTCCAGGACGAGGGTGCGGTGCGCCCGCGCCGGCTGGTGCTGGTCGGCGCGGCGTCGGTCAGCGTAGTGCCCGGGCGCGTCCGCGCGTTCCGCTGGATGGGCGGCAGCTTGCCGGCACAGGCGATGCAGGAGCGGGTGTATGAGGCCGTGACGGGCATCGTGGATATCGAGAACACCCTGATGATCGGCACGCATTTCGGCATCTGGCCGGACGAGGCCTACACCGTCGAGGTGGAGTTGGCGGCCGACACGTTCGGGCGCATGGTCATCGCGGATAGCCAAGGGGTGAGCGCCCGGGATCTCGCGGACGAGCTGGGCTTCTCGCCCGAAACCGCCGTCGCGGAGTTGGCGGAGATGGCGGCCGCATTGGCCCTGTGCGGACCGGAGGCAGGCGTCTCCGCCGAGCCGAAATCCGCGGACGAGCTGGCCACGGTCGAGCCGTTCATCCGCAACCGGATCGCGGTCCCGGTCTGAGAGGAGAACGCCGATGTCGCTCACCGTGGACGAGGCCTTCCCCAGCTCCGAAGCTGGGGAAGGCGCGCTCGATCGCCTGAGGCAGCGCGAGGAGATCCTGCAGATCTGCTACTGGTACCAGGGCGAGGGCCTTGGCTCGGTCTTCACGCCCCAATCGGTCATGGCGTTCCTGCAGGCCGGCCCGTCCCGTGTCGCGGAGACGTTCAACGAGCTGGTCGAGAGCGGCGACCTGCAGCGTGGCGACCGGGGCTACGCGTTCACGCCGGACGGCAAGCGTAGGGCTGCCCGCATGTTCGTCGAGAGCTTTACCGACTTCCAGCAGCCCGGTCACGGCGAGTGCGTGGACGGCTGCTGCGAGGGCGATGAGCCGTGCGACGCCAAGCACCTGAACTGCGACCACGCGACCCCCTATCGGCAGCCGAGCCGGGGGCTGGTCTGCGACGGGCCAACCGGCGGATGACCGTCCCGGCCAACGGCGAGCCGCCCCAGCCGCTCCTGGGCTTCCGCACGAACGAGGAGTGGTACGCGCTCGTCGCCCAGGCCAGCGCCATCATCGAGGACCTGGACCGCATCGGCGACGAGGATGTGCGCCGAAAGGTGTTCGGCGCCATGGAAGGCATCGACGCCATCCACCGCGAGGCGCTGCACCGGTTGGTCCGACTGTTCAAGGACGGCGTCCTGGAACAGGTGGTGACCGACCCGGCCATCCGCACCCTGATGGGGATGTATGACCTGCTGCCCAAGGAGAAGCCCGGCTGCGCCAAGGTCTGGGATTTCATGCCGGAGGTGGACGAGGCGCCGGTCGCGGCCGACCGTCCCGAGGAGCCGCCCCATTGGACGCCCGCGCCGCTGCTGCACGCCCCGGCCGAGGGGGAAGCCGTGGTCTGCCAGCTCGACGAGGGGCCTGTCTTGATCGCCGACGTGCGGGGCGACCTGTTCGCGGCGGAGGCCTGGTGCCCACATCACGACGCCCCGATGCTGAGCGGCACGCTGTCGAACTACACCTGGGTCTGTCCGCACGGCGAGGGCTGCATCTACGACATCCGCAGCGGCGCCCGGCTCGGCGGGGGCGCGCCGCTATCGTGCCTGCCGGTCCGCCGGGACGACCGCGGCCGCCTGCTGATCGGCTTCGGCATCCCGTTCGAGCCGCGCCTGCCAGCCTTCTGATGCCGATCCTGGTGGTCGGCGTGGGCAATCTCCTGAAGGGCGACGACGGCTTCGGCATCAAGGCGCTCGCGGCGTTCCGCGGCCAACCCCTTGGCCCCGGCGTCCAGTGCCTGGAGACCGGCATCGGCGGCATGCACCTGGTGCAGGAGCTGATGCGCGGCTACGACGCCGTAGTGCTGTTCGATGCCGTGGATCGCGGCGATGCGCCGGGCCGGCTGAGCGTCCTGGAGCCGATCCTGCCGGAGCTGCGCGACCTCTCCGAGACCGAGCGCCGCGACTATTTCTGCGAGACGCACTACGCCACGCCGATCCGCGCCCTGACCTTCGCGCGCGAGATGGGCGTGCTGCCCGGCGTCGTGCGGATCATCGGCTGCCAGATGGCAGATGCGGACTCGTTCGGCCTGGAAATGCATCCGTCGGTCGAGGCGGCCATCCCCGAGGCGGTGCAGGTCGCGGCGGCGCTCATCGCAGCACTGTCCGGGCATGGCACAGCGGTCGGTTGAGCTTCGGGTACGCGGGGTCGTGCAGGGCGTCGGCTTCCGTCCGGCCGTCTGGCGCCTCGCGACCGAACTTCACCTCTGCGGGGAGGTGCTGAACGATGCCGAAGGCGTGCTGATCCGGCTCGTCGGGTCAAGCGCCGCCATCGAGGCGTTCGCGAAGCGCATCATGGACGAGACGCCGGCGCTGGCGCGCATCGAGGCGATCGAGACCATTATCCCCCGCGAGCCTGCCGCCTATGAGGGGTTCCGTATCGTGAGCAGCGGCACTGGCCTCATGGCCACGTCGATCGCCCCCGATGCCGCGACCTGCGCCGAGTGCCTGGCGGAGATCGGCGACAAGGTGGAACGGCGCTTCCGCTATCCCTTTACGAACTGCACCCAATGCGGCCCGCGCCTGACGATCCTCGAAGCGGCCCCCTACGACCGCGCGAACACCACGATGCGCGGCTTCGGCATGTGCGCCGCCTGCAGCACGGAGTATGGCGACCCGGCCGACCGCCGGTTCCATGCCCAGCCCATCGCCTGCCCGCGCTGCGGGCCTCGGCTGACGCTCTCGGCGATGGATGGCCGCCCCGTGGAGGTGCCTGCCGGGTCCGACGCGATCGCGGCGGCGGCGGACCTCATCGCCAGCGGCCGCATCGTCGCGCTCAAGGGGCTCGGGGGCTTCCACCTCGCCTGCAACGCCACCAACGCCGAAGCGGTGTCGGAACTGCGCAGGCGCAAGCGCCGCTTCGGCAAGGCCTTCGCCATCATGATGCTCGACCTTGAAGCCGTGCGCCGCTACTGCGCGGTCGGCGCCGCCGAGGCGGCATTGCTCCAATCGCGCGAGGCGCCGATCGTGATCCTGGAAGCGCGCGGGCGCGAGACGCTGCCCGACGCTGTGGCACCCGGGCTCCGCAGCCTCGGCGCCATGCTGCCTTCCACGCCGCTGCATCACCTGCTGATGCGGGATCTCGCCCGGCCCGCGGTGATGACCAGCGGCAACCTGTCGGACGAGCCGCAATGCACCGATGGGACGGAGGCACGCGTGCGGCTCGCCTCGATTGCCGATTTCCTGCTGGACCATGACCGACCCATCGCCAGCCGCGTCGATGACTCGGTGATGCGGGTCATGGCGGGGCAGCCTGCGGTGCTCCGGCGCGCCCGCGGCTACGCGCCGGCGCCGATCCCGCTGTCCGGCGGCTTCGAGGCCGCGCCGCCAGCGCTCGCCATGGGGGGCGAGCTCAAGGCGGCCTTCTGCCTCGTCAGGGATGGCCGGGCCGTCCTCTCGCAGCATCTCGGCGATCTGGAGAACGCGCCGGCCTTCGACGACTACCGCCGGACGCTCGATCGCTATCTCCGGCTGTTCGACCACGCGCCGCGCCTCTGCGCCGTCGACCTCCATCCGGACTATCTCTCGCGCAAGCTTGGGGAGGGCATGGCCGAGGCGCGCGAATTAGAGTTGGTGGACGTGCAGCACCACCACGCCCATATCGCCGCCTGCCTCGCCGACAACGGCGTGGCGCTGAACGCCGGCCCGGTGCTCGGCATCGCCCTCGATGGTCTGGGGCTGGGCGATGACGACACAGTCTGGGGAGGCGAGTTCCTGCTGGCGGATTACCGGACCTATCGCCGGGTCGCGTCGCTCGAAGCGGTGGCGATGCCCGGCGGCGCCAGCGCTGTCCGCGAACCGTGGCGCAACACGCTCGCCCATATCCTCGCATCCATCGGCTGGAACGCGTTCGAGGCCCGCTGCGCCGGCACTGCGCTGCGTCGCGCCCTGGCGGCGAAGCCGGTGGGCGCCATCGCGAGCATGATCCGCTCCAGCACCAATGCACCGCTCGCCTCGTCCTGCGGCCGGCTGTTCGATGCCGTAGCCGGAGCGGTCGGCATCGCCGCGGACGGCCAGAGTTTCGAGGGCGAGGCGGCTTCACGGCTGGAGGCCCTCGTGACCCCTGAACTGTGGGACACGCAGGGTGCGGCGGCTTATCCCTTCCAGGTCTTGCTGGACGAGGCAGGCATGACCAGGCTCGGACCGGCGCCGATGTGGCGGGCACTGCTGGCCGATCTCGCCGCCGGCACGTCCGCCGCCGTGATCTCGGCGCGCTTCCACATGGGATTTGCCACCGCCCTCGCCAGCCTGGCGTCTAGCCTGCTGCGCACGCACGACGCCGGGCGGACCGTCGCCCTCTCCGGCGGCAGCTTCCAGAACAAGCTGCTGCTGGAAGCGATGAAACGACGTCTGGAGGCCGATGGCGTCAAGGTGCTGATCCATGCGAAGGTGCCAGTGAACGACGGCGGCCTCGCATTCGGCCAGGCCGTTGTCGCAGCCGCGCGAAGCCTGGCTTCGCGCGGCGCGTAGTCGAGGACGAACATTATGTGCCTGGGCGTGCCCGGCAGGATCGTGGAGATCGTAGACCGCGAGCTGCTGCTCGCCATGGCCGACGTCGCGGGGGTGCGACGCAAAGTCAACATCACCTGCATCGTTGACGAGGCCCATTCGATCGACGACTGCATCGGCGACTGGGTGCTGATCCATGTCGGCTTCGCGATGGCCCGTATCGACGAGGCGGAGGCCGCGGAGACGATGAAGGTGCTGATCGCCATGGGCGAGATGCAGGCGGAGATGGAATCCATGCTGCGCTCTGCATGAGATACGCGCACGAGTTCCGCGATCCCAAGCTCGCGCAGGGCATCCTGGCCCGGCTGCGCGCGCTCATCGGCCGAACCGGGGCGAGCAAGGACCGGCCTCTCCACATCATGGAGGTCTGCGGCGGCCACACGCACTCCATCTTCCGCTACGGCCTCCAGGACCTGGTGCCCGAGGAGATCGAGTTTATCCACGGCCCCGGCTGTCCCGTCTGCGTGCTGCCAATGGGCCGGGTGGACGACTGCATCGAGATCGCCGAGCAGCCCGGCGTGATCTTCACCACCTTCGGCGACGCGATGCGCGTCCCGGGGACGAAGAAGAGCCTGCTGCAAGCCAAGGCGGACGGCGCCGACATCCGCCTGGTGTATTCCCCGCTCGATGCCCTCGCCATCGCCCGGCGCAACCCGGACCGCCGGGTCGTCTTCTTCGGCCTCGGCTTCGAGACGACGATGCCGTCCACGGCGCTCACGATCCTGCAGGCGGCGAAGGAGGGGACCCGCAACTTCTCGCTGTTCTGCAACCACATCACCGTGCCGCAGCCGATCAAGGCGCTGCTCGACGACCCCGGCATGCGGCTCGACGGTTTCGTCGGACCCGGCCACGTCAGCATGGTGGTGGGTACGAGGCCCTACGACTTCATCGCCCGCGACTACGGCAAGCCGATCGTCGTCTCCGGGTTCGAGCCGCTCGACCTGCTGCAATCGGTCCTCATGGTGGTCACGCAGCTCGCGGAGGGGCGCGCCGAGGTCGAGAACCAGTATGGCCGCATCGTCCCGCGCGACGGCAACAAGCAGGCGCTCGCCGCCATCGACGCCGTGTTCGAGCCGCGCGAGCGGTTCGAGTGGCGCGGCCTCGGCGAGATCGACGCCTCTGGCGTCAAGATGCGCGCGGCCTTCGCGGCGTACGATGCCGAGCGGATCTTCGACGTGGGATACGGGCGGGGCCGGGAGGTGGCCGACCCGGTGGACGCCCGATGCGGCGACGTGCTGAAGGGGCTGATCAAGCCGGTCGCCTGCCCGCTGTTCGGCCGCGTGTGCAATCCCGAAACGCCCGTCGGCGCGCTGATGGTCTCCTCGGAGGGCGCCTGCGCCGCCTATCACCAGTATGCCGGCGCCCGAGCCCGCGAAGCGGAACCGGCCTGACGCAGCCGCTGCCGTTCCGCCGGTCCGGGCGGCTGAGGGCGAAGACGGTGACGCTCGCCC
>JBBSIT010000218.1:0-6873 GCA_038231995.1 Acetobacterales bacterium
AGGGCTTCGGCTCGCTGGGCATGATGACCAGCGTGCTGATGAGCCCCGACGGCAAGACGGTCGAGAGCGAGGCGGCGCACGGCACCGTCACCCGCCATTACCGCGAGCACCAGAAGGGCCGCGAAACCAGCACCAACCCGGTCGCCTCCATCTTCGCCTGGACGCGCGGCCTGGCCTATCGCGGCCAGTTCGACGGCACGCCCGATGTGACGAGCTTCGCCCTCCTACTGGAGCGCGTCTGCATCGAGACGATCGAGGCCGGGTTCATGACCAAGGACCTCGCCGTGCTGGTCAGCCCGACCCAGAAATGGCTGAACACGCAGGATTTCCTCGGCAAGCTCGACGACAACCTGCGCGTCATGATGGCCGCCAGCGCCGCTGCGGCCTAGCCCGCTGCCAATTCGGCGGCTTGGGCGCCCGAGTATCGGCGCAGCAGCCGCCGGAACAGCAGGTCCGCCGACATAAGCGCCTCCGTCCGGTCCCAAGCCGGCGGGGGCGGCGCGGGTGTCGCGAGGGCCTCGGCGAGGAAAGCGTCCAGCACCGATTGGCGGGCTGCCAGGTCAGTCTCGGTGGCGGTCGCCTTGCGTTGCCGCAGGCCTTCGATCTCCGCTCTGATGGCAAGTGGGACGGCGCTGCCGGCCAGCAGCGCCGTCATGTCCACTGGCGGCGGCGCCCCATGCCGCCGAAGCCAGAGCAGCGCGAGCGCTGGCCGCAGGGCGTAGAAGTAGGACTTGAGCCGGATCGTTCCGTCCGGCGTGCCCAACCAGGCGCCGCGGGCCAGCCGGTCGTAGTGATATTCCAAGGCCGGCAGGTGTGCGGTCGCCCGGGCCAACGCCGCGAGCTCCTCCACCGTGGCGCCGTCGCTTCGGTAAACGACCGGCAAGGCCAGCCATTCGAGCAGCACGGCGTTGGACCGCACCATGATGCCAAGCGCCTTGCGGACGTCCCAGCCGCTGAGGTCCAGCGCGTCGTAGATCGGCTGCTCGATGACGTCGCGCCGGATCGAGACGGACAAGTAGTCGGATAATGGCCGCACGTAGATGAAGCGCAGGTCGTAGTCGCTGTCCCGCGACGGGAAGCCCCAGGCGCGGCTGCCGGACTCGACCGCGAGCAGCACGCGCACGCCCTCGCGGCGCTCCGTTTCGGCCAGCGCGGCTTCAGCCCGGGCGCGGATCATGGGGTCGATCACGACGGACCGTCCAATACCTGACGCCGATAGGCTCGCAGCACCAAAGCCTCGGCCGCCTCGGCATCCGGCTCCTCGGGCAGGCTGGACGCCGCCGCCGCGTCCTGCACGACGGCCAGCAGGCGCTCGATCTCGGCCGCCACGGCACCGGCGGGCAGCCGGCCGAGCTTGATGTCGAGCAGGTGCCCGGCGCCGGCGAGCGGGAAGCCGAGCCGTCCGGTCGCCAGCAGCTCCACCGCCTCCTGCCCGACGCGCACGGCATGCGACAGCGATTTCCAATCCACGCCTCCGTCGCACTCGGCGGTGAGCGTGCGGGCGCCGTACTCTGCCAGCAGCCGGGCGGCCATCTCGCGCGCCGCCTTGAGGCTGGCATGCAGCGGCGCCCGGCGGCCGCACAGGTCGAGATGGCGGCCATGGCGCCCATACCCGATCTCGATGTCCACCAAGCCCGCGTGCGGCGTTCCCGCCACGAACCCGGCGAGCTCGGGCTCGATCTGTCCGAGTCGCGCGGCGCTTCCATGCACCGCTTCGGCCGCCTCAAGCAGCGACAGGGCCTGCCGGGCAGCGGCGGCGCGAGCGCCCTTCGCGCCGTAGCGCTCCGCCTGTTGCCGGCAATATCGCAGGAAGACCGTGGCGCGGCGGCTGACCAGACGAGGCGCCAAGGCCTGCACCTCACGCCAGAGCGGATCGGGCGGCGCCGTCAACGCCGCATCCGGCGCAAACAGCATCTCCAACGCGAGCGGCTGGCCCTCCAGGACGAGATCGAGGAAGCGTTGCAGGCTGTAGCTTTCGTGGTCCGTATCGCCGGGCTGGTTGCGCTCGCCACGGGGCCGGGCACGCGTCCCTGTCACGGTCGGGCGGGCGCGCTGCAACAGGATGTCGCGCGCAGCCGGCACGTGCACGGACCTGAGATTCGTGTCCGACATGGCCGTGGCCGTGCCGTAGAGGTGGGAGCCGACCCGTATCTCGACGATCCGACGCATCGCGCGAGGCAGGACGCCTTCAGCCCCGCAGCGCTGTCCGCACCGCCTCCAACGCCGCATCGGCCTGGTCGGCCCGCGGCCCGCCGGCCTGCGCCAGGTCCGGCCGGCCGCCACCGCCCTCGCCGCCCACCGCAGCGCTGGCAGCCCGCACGAGCGTCACCGCGTTCAGCCCCGGCACGAGGTCCGGCGACACCCGGACGACGATGCCCGCCTTGCCGTCGGCGGTCGTCACCAAGGCGACCACCCCGCTGCCGAGCTCCTGGCCGATCGAGTCCGCGAGCTTCTTCAGATCCCGCGCCGGCACGTCGAGCTTGCGCGTCACGAGCTTGACCCCGCCATGCTCCTCCGCCTCGGACACCCCGGCGCTGGTCGCCAGCTTGCGCTGCAGCTCGGCCACCTGGCGTTCGAGCCGCTTGCGGTCGTCGATCAGGGCCGTCACCCGCTCCGGCACCTCCGCCGGGCTGGCGCGCAGGGCGGCGGCGGCGGCGGCGAGCTGCTGGTCGGCTTCCGCCAACCGCGCCAGGGCGGACGCACCCGTGACGGCCTCGATCCGGCGCACCCCGGAGCTGACCGCGCCCTCAAAGACGACGCGGAACAGGCCGATATCGCCGGTACGCCCGACATGCGTGCCGCCGCACAGCTCGATCGAGTAGGCGCGCTTGCCGTCCCCGCCGGCGCCCATCGACACCACGCGGACCTCATCGCCGTATTTCTCGCCGAACAGCGCCATCGCGCCGGTCGCAACGGCCGCCTCCGGCGTCATAAGCTGGGTGACGACCGGGCTGTTCTCGCGGACGCGGGCGTTGACCTCCGCCTCCACGGCCACCAGGTCCTCGCGGCCGATCGGCGTCGGCTGGCTCACGTCGAAGCGCAGCCGGTCCGGCGCGTTCAGGCTGCCCTTCTGCATCACGTGCGGCCCCAGCCGGCGGCGCAGCGCCTCATGCAGCAGATGAGTGGCGGAGTGATGCGAGCGGATCGCCGTCCGGCGCGCATGATCGACCTCGGCCGTCACCATGGTGCCGACCCGCGCCGTCCCGGACTCGACGGCGCCGAGATGGACGGTGAGGTCGCCGAGCCTCCTCTGCGTGTCGCGGATCGCGATGCGCAGGCCGTCCGGCCCGGCGCTGATCCCGGCGTCGCCGACCTGCCCGCCGCTCTCCGCGTAGAACGGCGTCTGGTTCAGCACGACCGCGACCTGCTCGCCCTCCCCGGCCTGCTCCATCGCAGCGCCGCCAACGACGATCGCGCGCAGCTCGGCCTCCGCCGCCTCGGTGGTGTAGCCGAGGAACTCGGTCGGCCCGATGCGCTCGCGCAGGTCGAACCAGACGCGCTCGGTGGCAGCGTCCCCCGTGCCGGCCCAGGCCGCGCGGGCGCGGGTGCGCTGCTCGGCCATCGCTGCGTCGAACCCGGCGACATCAACCTCCCGCCCCTGCTCGCGCAGCGCGTCCTGCGTGAGGTCGAGCGGGAAGCCGAACGTGTCGTACAGCTTGAAGGCGACGCCGCCGGGCAGGGGCTGGCCCTCGCCGATGCGGGCGACCTCCTCGGTCAGCAATCCGAGGCCGCGCTCCAGCAGCACCTTGAACCGCTCCTCCTCCAGCCGCATCGTCTCGGACACCAGCGCCTCGCCGGCGATCAGCTCGGGGTAGGCGGCACCCATCTGCCGGACCAGCGTCGGCAGCAGGCGATGGAACACCGGCTCGCGCGTGCCCATCATCTGCAGGTGGCGCATGGCCCGGCGCATGATGCGGCGCAGCACGTAGCCGCGGCCCTCGTTGCCCGGCATCACGCCCTCGGCGACCAGGAACGCGGTCGCGCGGAGATGGTCGGCGACGACGCGGTGACTGATGCGGAACGGACCGTCCGGGTCCTGGCCAGTCGCCTCGGCGCTGGCCAGGATGAGCGCGCGCAACGTGTCCGTATCGTAGTTGTCGTGCTTGCCCTGCAGGACGGCGGCGGTCCGCTCCAGGCCCATCCCCGTGTCGATGCTCGGGCGGGGCAGCGGGACGCGGGTGCCGGGCGGGCCTTCCTCATATTGCATGAACACGAGGTTCCAGATCTCGACGAAGCGGTCGCCGTCCTCGTCCGGGCTGCCGGGCGGGCCGCCGGGAATGCCGGGGCCGTGGTCGTAGAAGATCTCGCTGCACGGGCCGCACGGGCCGGTGTCGCCCATGCGCCAAAAGTTGTCGGCCGTGGCGATGCGGATGATGCGGTCCTCGGGCAGCCCGGCGATCTTGCGCCAGAGCGCGGCCGCCTCGTCGTCGTCCGCATAGACCGTGACGAGCAGCTTGTCCTTGGGCAGCGCGAACTCCCGCGTCAGCAGGGTCCAGGCATGCTCGATCGCGACCGGCTTGAAGTAGTCGCCGAAGCTGAAATTGCCCAGCATCTCGAAGAAGGTATGATGCCGGGCGGTGTAGCCGACATTGTCGAGGTCGTTGTGCTTGCCGCCGGCGCGGACGCATTTCTGCGCGGTGGTGGCGCGGGAATAGGGCCGGCGCTCCTGGCCGGTGAACACGTTCTTGAACTGCACCATGCCGCTGTTGGTGAACAGCAGCGTCGGGTCGTTGCGCGGCACGAGCGGGCCGCTCTCGACCAGCTCGTGCCCGTTGCGGGCGAAGTAGCCCAGGAACGTCGCGCGGATGTCGTTGCTGCTGACCATGGCGAGAGGAGTCGTCCTACAGTGGGTGCCCCTCGCACGTAGCGCAGGCTAGGTTCTCTGTCATCCGCGCGGGGTCGCCGCCGTTAGTGGCTCTTGCCGCGGCCCGTCTTGTTCTGCAGCTCGTCGATTTTGAGCGAAGCATCCGCCTTGGTCAGCTTGGGGTCGAACTCCTCGCCCGCTTCCTCGCAGAGCGTCTTGAGATAGCTCGCCTGCGCGCCGGTCATGGTCTCGCCGCCGGTGGTCCAGTCGTGCGGGTCCTTCTCGGTGTTCGACGGCGCAGCCTGGTCGGGCGCAGGGGTCTTCGGGTTGGTCGCCATGATGTCGGTTCTCCGTCAGCGTTGATAGGGAAGCGGCAACAGCTCTGAGATGGGCATGCGGATCAGCCCGGTAAGCGTCGGCACGATCACCGCTGCTGCCGGGTCGAAGTCGGTCAGGTTCTCGCGGCACGCACCGCAGGGCGGGACGACGCGGATCGTGCGGTCCACCTCGTCCGGCTTGGGATGGCGGACGGCGACGATGCACTCGATCGTCCCGTCGCCATCCATCAGCACGCGCCCGAGCGCGATCGCCTCCGCGCAGATGGACAGCCGGCCGACCGTGGCGCCCAGGTGCAGGCCGGTCCAGACGCGCCCGTCCCGCCCCCGCAGGGCGCAGCCGACCGTGTGCCAGAACGGCTGGTAGTGCCGCAGCAGCACGGCCCGCGCCGTCTCGACCAGCTCGACATCGGCAGCCGAGAGCGACCCGGCGTCAGGCAGTCCAGGTCCGGCCGCCTCGTCCAGCAATGCCTACTCCGCCGCGTCGGCCGCGTCGTCCTCCTCCGGCGGCGCCAGCATGGAGTTGGCGACGACGCCGGACTGCTCGCGCACGCGCCGCTCGATCGCCTCCGCCATGTCCTTGTGGTCGCGCAGGAATTGCTTGGCGTTCTCCCGGCCCTGGCCGATGCGGGTGCTGTCGTAGCTGAACCAGGCGCCCGATTTCTCCACGACTCCGGCCTTCACGCCGAGGTCCACGAGCTCGCCGACCTTGCTGATGCCCTCGCCGTACATGATGTCGAACTCGACCTGCCGGAACGGCGGCGCCAGCTTGTTCTTCACCACCTTCACGCGGGTCTGATTGCCGACGACCTCCTCGCGGTCCTTGATCTGCCCGATGCGGCGGATCTCCATGCGCAACGAAGCATAGAACTTGAGCGCGTTGCCGCCGGTCGTCGTCTCGGGGTTGCCGAACATGACGCCGATCTTGAGGCGAATCTGGTTCAGGAAGATCAGCATCGTGTGGGATTTCGACACGCTGCCCGTCAGCTTGCGCAGCGCCTGGCTCATCAGCCGGGCGTGTAGGCCGACATGGGTGTCACCCATCTCGCCCTCGAGCTCGGCGCGCGGCACGAGCGCCGCCACGCTGTCGATCACGACGATATCGACGGCGCCGGACCGCACGAGGGTGTCGCAGATCTCCAGCGCCTGCTCGCCGCCATCGGGCTGGCTCAGCAGCAGGTTGTCCACGTCCACGCCGAGCTTGCGGGCGTAGATCGGGTCGAGCGCGTGCTCCGCGTCGATGAACGCGCAGGTGCCGCCGCGCTTCTGCGCCTCGGCGATGGCGTGCAGCGCGAGCGTCGTCTTGCCCGAGCTCTCCGGGCCGTAGATCTCCAGGATGCGTCCGCGCGGCAGGCCGCCGATGCCGAGCGCCAGGTCGAGCCCCAGCGAGCCCGACGGGATGACCTCGATCCCCTGGTCGCCGGCCTTGGCGCCCATGCGCATGATCGAGCCCTTGCCGAACGCCCGCTCGATCTGGCTCAGCGCCGCGTCGAGCGCCTTGTTCTTGTCCATATCTGATCCTTCTCGGCGCGGTCCCAGGTGCGTGAGCCGGCCCGGTTGCTCGCGGTTCATCAAACTCTGTCATACCTGGGTACCGGCCCGCAACCAACGGCCCAGGTGCGTCTGGATTGTGTGTTCTCTATATGTTCACTTAGCGCCTCGGCGCAAGAACGTTTCGCCGGATTTCAGCGACTCGACTCCTGCATCGTGACCTCGATCAGCGCGGCCAGCGCC
>JBBSIT010000219.1:0-6840 GCA_038231995.1 Acetobacterales bacterium
AACGGCGCGAAGCTGGCCTGGTCGAACACCTGATTGCGCGCGTAGGCGCCGTAATCGCCGTTGGTCGTGTCGGTGTACGGCACGTAGCCCTTGTACTGGCCCAGGCCCCCGGCCTCGTACGGCTTGTAGCCGAACAGCGGCGGGATGCTCTCGTCCAGGATGACGTCGGTGCCGGGAATGAACCCGCCCCGGCCGTCCGCCACGCCGTATTGGCCCTGCTGCAGCGGGACCATGGTGTTGACGAACGCCATCACGCCGTCGATGTCCGAGTAGGCCAGCAGGCCGTTGACGCCCGTGTTCTCCAGGCTGCCGCCGTCGGCGAAGCCGGTCGGTCCGCCGTCGGCGCAGCCGATCGGCTGCGGCAATGTGATGCTTTGCGGGTCGAGGACCGGCCAGTACTGGTAGCGCGGGATCAGCGCCTGCAGGTCGGGGAAGCTGAACTTCAGCACTCCGAGTTCCTCCTCCCGCACGGCCGCGGCGTGCTGCCGCACCAGCGCCATGGCCCGGCCCTGGGCTTCCTCGGGCAAATGCGAGCGAATCCATTGCAGGATATCGTCGAGCCACCGGGCGAGCGTGGCGGCGAACTCCAGCGGGTTGCTCGCCCAGCGGGCGAACTGGTTCTGCAGCACATCGGCGAACGCGGCGCTGCTCGTGCCCACGGCGTCGGTCAGCGACCACTGCCGAAGCTGCGCGACCGTCGCCGCTCTGCCGTCGCTGCCCGCGTAGATCGAGTTGAATGCGAACGAGGCGACGCCGCCGCCGCCCACGCGCTGCCCGTTGCGGTCGGTGCCGTCCGGGGCGCCCAGGATGCCGGTGATGAAGCCGCCGGACTGCACGGGCGCCAGGGGCAGGATGCCCGCCTCGTCCAGGAACATGCCCATGTTGCAGATCAGATAAGGCCGGTGCACGCGGCCCGGCGCGGCCGCGAGCAGGTCGATCATCTCCCCGCCAGCGAGGGATTGAGCGGAGGATCGGCCGCCGGGTCCGTCACCTCCGCGCGCACGGTCGCGTCGTCGTAGGAGAACGTGTCCGAGGGCGCGAGCTTCGCCACCGGCGAGGACAGGCCGTGGGCTGCCAGGATGTGCAGGGCGATCAGCGTCTGCCACAGCATGTTCGGCGCTACGCCGAGCGTCTCGTAGAGGACGAAGGCCTCCAGGGCGAGGAGTTCCACGCCGAACGTCGCCGAGGTGACGGGGACGCCGGCATTCCCGGCCGGGAGCTGTGCGAGCTGGGCCGGCGTCAGCGACGCCTGGTCCTCGACGAACGAGCCCAGGTATGCCTCGTCGCTGGACCCGGCCGGCGGCAGGAACACGAACGGCACGCCGAGCCAGGACCCGCCCGAGACGGTCGAGAGGGCTTCACCTGGCCGAGCAGGCTCTCGCCGCCCAGGGTCAAGTAGTTGAGCGCGCGCAGTTGGCCCATCCCCGCGGACAGGGCGCGGGACCCACCGCCCGAGAGGCATACGCCGACGTTGCCCGGCGCCGAGGGAACGGGCAGGCCGCGGTCCCGATACAGGCCGTCGATGGTCAGACCGCCGCGGGCAGAGGTCGTCCGAACGCGAAAATTGCCGGAAGCCATGGCCACCTTCCCTTGCAAGCTGCTGTACGCCCCGGGACTCGCAGGCCGGCGTCCTGCAGGTTGCGCAGCCGGGTTTCCTGCGCAGTGCAGCGGGCAACGGGTCCATGCAAAGCCACGGTCGTGCAAGATAGCGGCCGAAGCCGCCGCAGGAGCACGAGAGGCTTTGTTTCACGCGGTTACTCACTCTGACTGAACGCAAGAGCGCGTCCAGTCAGAGTGAAACGCTTTAGCTGCGACGCCGGCGCAACATTGCGAGGCCGCCGATCGCACCAGCGAGAAGCGCTATGCTGGCCGGCTCCGGCACCGTCTGCCCTTGCAACGAGAAGGCCAGGTTGAAGGTGGACACAGGAGTGCCGCCGATGATGTCAGTGCCGACGCGCAGCCAGTCCGGGTCCAGGAATTGGTCTCGCGCCCAGGCCTGCAGGTCGGGTGTAAAGGGTGTGCCCGGGGGCACTATGGGCCGAACCGAGGAAAGCCACAGGAAGTCGCCCGCTCCGTTGAGCGCGACTTGCGGGACGAAGAAGTAGTGGTCCCATTCGCGGGTGCATGGCGGCAGCTTGCCTTGGATTTCAGGGGTACGATCATGGGCAGGGCGAGCGGCTTCCACACGGGCCTGAACGCGGCGCAGCGGGCCAGGGGCAGCGCCCGGCAGGCCACGGGCGCGCTGCGCCGTTCACCCGTGCGTGCGGCCCGGATGGCGGCTCTCGGCGTCACCGGGACTTTTTGCTGGGTAGAGCGGCAAACGTGTCGCAGACTATGGTTCAGGAGGCGCTCCGCCGAGGGCGCGCATCAGAAGGAGGACACGTCGTGACACATCCGAGCCTGCCCTGGTTCCCGGTCCAGACCGTGGCCGTCGCCGCCCTCGCGCTCGGCGCGTTGCTGCCGGGCGGCCCGGCCGCCGCGGCCGACCCGATCCGGATCGGGGTGATCGCCGAGGCGTCCTCGAGCTCGGGCGCCGCGATCCCCAATGCCGCGCAACTCGCCGCCGACGAGATCAACGCGGCCGGCGGCGTGGATGGCCGCAAGATCGAGATCGTGGCCTATGACGACCACAAGTCCTCGGCCGACGCCGTGCGCGCCTTCCAGCGCGCGGTGAACCAGGACAAGGTCCACGTGGTGATCGCCAGCTACGTGAGCGAGGTCGTGCTGGCGCTGGAGCCGTGGTCGGCGCGGCTGAAGATGCCGTTCATCACGCCCGGCGCGGCCAGCAACGAGATCAGCCTTGCGGTGCACAAGGATTACGACCGGAACAAATACACGTTCCACGGCTACCTGACCTCGGCGGCGCTCGCCCTGTCGGTCTGCGACGCTGCGAAGGACCTGCTGGTCACCAACCTGAAGATGAAGACCGCGGTGGTGATGAGCGAGGACGCGGCCTGGACCACGCCGCTGGACAACGGCTACCTCGAATGCCTGCCCAAGATCGGCATCAAGGTGCTCGACCATATCCGCTTCTCGCCGGACACGACCGACTTCACGCCGATCTTCAACAATATCGAAGGCCAGAAGCCCGACGTCATCATCACGGGCATCAGCCATGTCGGCGTGCAGCCGACCGTGCAGTGGATGAGCCAGCAGGTGCCGATCCCGATGTATGGGATCAGCTCGCAGGCGACGTCCAGCACCTTCTGGAAGGACACCAACGGCGCGACCGAGGGCGTGCTGTACCAGACCGTCTCGGCGCCGGGCATCGCGATCACGCCGAAGACCAACCCGTTCACCGACGCGTACGTGAAGCGGTTCGGCGTCACCCCGGCCTATTGCGGCTACACGACCTATGACGAGGTGTACTACATTGCCGACGCGGTGCGCCGCGCGGGTTCGACCGACCCGGACAAGATGGTGCAGGCGCTGGAGCAGACGGATTGGGAGGGCACCATCGGACGGACCCAGTTCTACGGCAAGGACGACCAGTTCACCCACTCGATCAAGTACGGCCCGGGCCTGATCAGCGGCTTGATCGTGCAGTGGCAGGGCGGCAAGCAGATGACGGTCTGGCCGACCAATCTCGCGAACACCAAGCTGACCTTCCCGTCCTTCATCAAGACCAGCCAGGCCGCGAACTGATCGCGCGCTTGATCGCGCATCTGATCGCGCATCCGGGGGCGGTCGGAGGCCCGGCGCCTGCGCGCGCCGGGAGGCCCTGGCCATGACCGCCCTGCAGATCCTGATCGACGGCTTCGCCATCAGCTCGCTGTATGCGCTGGGCGCCGCCGGCTTCACGCTGATCTTCGGCGTGTCGGGCGTGCTGAACCTGTCGCACGGGGCCATCATGGTCGCGGCGGCGGTGGCGGCATGGGCCGTGGCGGGGAACCTGGGCACCGGTCCCTATCTCGGGGCGCTGGCGGGCGTGCTCGTCGGCCTGGGCGCCGCCATGGCGACCTATGCCTGCGTGGTGCGGCCGATCCAGCGCTCCCGCGCGATCCCTTCCGAGGAGAAGGAGATCTTCGTCCTGACCGGCACCCTGCTGTGGGGGATCATGATCCAGGAGGTGATCGCCTATTTCTTCACCAGCAACCCGAAGACCGTGCGTCCGCTGATCGCCGGCGTCGTGAACATCCTGGGCGTGCGCACGCCGGTGAACGAGATCCTGACCGCGGTGGTCTGCTGGGCGGCGATCGGCCTGCTGTGGCTGCTCGTCAACCGCACCCGCGCCGGGCGGGCGCTGCTGGCGGCGTCGATGAACGCCCGCGGCGTCATGCTACTCGGGTTCGAGCTGTCGCGCATCTACGTGCTGGTCTGGGCCATCTACGGCGTGCTGGCCGGGATCGCCGGGGTGCTGCTGGCGATGTTCCTCGGCGTGTCGTCCGACGGGATCGGGCCGCTGACCGCGAGCGCGTTCTCGATCGTCGTGCTCGGCGGGTTGGGCAGCGTGTCCGGCTCGCTGATCGCGGCCTATGTGGTGGGCTACATGGAGACCATCACCGCGTACGCCATCTCGCCGACGATCCGCACCATCCCCGTGCTGCTGCTGCTGGTCGTCGTCGTTTACGTGCGCCCGCAGGGCCTGCTTGGGCGCAGGTAGGAGCGAGCCGATGCGGCGGGATAAGTTGTTGCTACTGGTCGTCTGCGCCGTGCTGGTCATGGCCGCGACCCTGCCGTGGTGGGTGTCGGCCTACGTGCTCGGCCTGCTGACGATCGCCTACTACTTCGGCGTGTTCGCGATGGCCTGGGACCTGCTGTTCGGCTTCGCGGGCGAGGTGAATTTCGGGCCGACCTTCCTGATCGGCCTCGGCGCCTACACGGCGGGCATCCTCAACAGCCGCTACGGCCTGTCGATCCCGGTCTGCGTGGCTGCGGGCGGCGTCGTCGCGACCGCCGGGGGCGTTGCGCTGGCGCTACCCGCGCTACGCCTGCACGGACCCTATTTCGGCCTGGTCACGCTGGTCGCGGTGCTACTGCTGCAGCAGACGATCGTGATCTTCGCCAGCGTCACCGGCGGCGAGATCGGCATGACGGTGCCGGACGTGCTCTCGATCGACGAGGCCACGAACTACTGGATCGCCCTGGGGTTCATGACGGCGAGCGGCGCCATCCTGTTCGTGCTGTCGCGCTCGGCGCTCGGCCTGATCCTGCAGGCCAGCGGCCAGGACGCGATCGCCGCCGGCGCGCTCGGCTTCAACGTCACCAAGCACAAGCTGGCGGCGTTCTGCATCAGCGCGTTGTTCTCCGGGTTGTCGGGCGCGCTGCTCATCTTCTATTTCGGCACGGCGTCGGTCGGCACCGTCATCGACGTCGCGGTCGGCGTGCAGATCATCATCGCCTGCGTGCTGGGCGGCCGGCGCACCATCCTGGGCGCCGCGGTGGGCGCGGTGTTCCTGATCGTGGCCGCGGAGGCGCTGCGGCCGCTGGGCCAGCTCAGCACCTTCGTGGTGTCCGCGGTTGCGCTCGTGGTGATCCTGTTCTTCCCCAACGGGCTGATCGGCACCCTGATGCACCGGGACAACCGGACTTGACCCCGCCGCTGCTGCAGGTCGAGGGCCTGGTCAAACGGTTCGGCGGCCTGGTCGCGGTCAACGGCATCGGCTTCGATATCGCGGGGGGCGAGATCCTGGGCCTGATCGGCCCCAACGGCTCCGGCAAGTCCACCGTCATGAAGCTGATCATGGGGATCGAACGGCCGGATGCCGGCCGGGTGCTGCTGCACGGCAAGGACGTCGCGGGCTGGGCGTCGCACCGGGTGGCGCGGGCGGGCATCGGCCTCGTGTTCCAGCACTCGCGGCCGCTGCACCGGCAAACCGTGCTGGAGAACATCAAGCTGGCGCTGCTGCCGGACAGCCTGCTGCGCCTGGCCGCCGAGCCCGGCGTGGACGCGCGCGCCCGGGCCATCGCCGAGCGTGTCGGTCTCGGCCGCGTCGTCGATTGCCGGCCGGGCACCCTGCCGTTCGCCGACCTGCGCCGCCTGGAACTCGCCAAGGCCATCGCCCGCGACCCGCAGGTGGTGCTGGTGGACGAGCCCTTCGCCGGGCTGACCTCGGGGGAGGTCGGCGTGTTCTCGGACCTCATCCGCAGCTTCCGCGACGAGGGGCACGCGGTGCTGCTGGTGGACCACAACGTGAAGGGCGTGGCGGCCCTGGTGGACCGGGTGTTCGCCATGTACCTGGGCGAACGCATCGCCGAGGGCAGCGCCGAGGAGGTGATGCGCGACGAGACGGTGCGCCGGGTCTATCTCGGCGGCAGCCTGGAGGTCGCATCCCGCCCGCCGGCGACCGCCCGGGACCGTCCGCCGCTCCTGCAGGTCGAGGACGTGTCGGTGCTGTACGGGAAGGCCCAGGCGCTGGAGCGCGTCTCGCTGCACGTGCATGAGGGCGAGTGCGTGTCGGTGGTCGGCCTGAACGGCGCGGGGAAGACGACGCTGTTCAACGCCGTCTCCGGCATGCTGCCCTACACCGGCACGGTCCGCTTCGACGGGCAGGTCCTGGCGGGGCGCAGCGCGGCCGCCATCGCGCGGGCCGGCGTGGTGCAATGCCCGGAGAGCCGCGAGCTGTTCGGCGACATGTCGGTGCGGGAGAACTTGAGCCTCGGCGGCCAGCACCTGCCGCGCGGCCATGCGGCGGAGCGCCTTGCCTGGCTATGCGAGCTGTTCCCCATCCTCCAGGCGCGCCAGGGCCAGCCCGCCCGCACCCTGTCGGGCGGAGAGCAGCAGATGCTGGCGATCGCGCGCGCGCTGATGATGAAGCCGCGCCTGCTGGTGCTGGACGAGCCGACGCTCGGCCTCGCTCCCGTCATCCTGGAGCAATTGTCGCTGGCGCTGGAGCAGCT
>JBBSIT010000220.1:0-6800 GCA_038231995.1 Acetobacterales bacterium
AGGCTGCCCTGCTCGCCCAGCGTCACCGCCACAGTACCGGCCAGCCCGGATGCGGCGTCGCATAGCCCAGCTTCCGGGCTGCTCAGGGCGGTGAAATCCGCCAGGCCGCGCTGGGAGAACACGATGTGATCGGCGAGCGGCGCGAGGCGGCGCATCGCGTCGGGTCCGCCCGTATCGGCGTCCAGCACCCGCGGCAGGCCGCGCGCCGCCGCGAGCCGCAGCAGCCGCTCGGACCCTGCGACCCAGCGCGGGTCCGCCAGGACGGCGCCGGCGCCATCGAGCAGCCCGGCGTCGAAGCTCGCGTCCTCGGGCAGGCCCTCGCCGGTGAACACCGCCAGCATCCGCTCGCCCGCGGCATCGACGAACACGCCCGAAATCGGCGTGCGGCCGCCGGTGGCGCAGGCGGCGGTATCGACGCCGTGCCGGGCGAACAGCGCCAGCAGCGCCGCCCCGGTCTCGTCCGTACCCAGCCGGCCGCACCAGGCGGCCCGGCCGCCGAGCGCCGCGATGGCCACGGAAGCGGTCGCCGCCATGCCGCCGCCGGACTCGCGGTAGCCATGCGCGGTGAACTTGCCCGGACCCGGCGGCAGCGCCGGCAGCTCGAACACCCGGTCGATCACGGCGATGCCGACGCAGACGACCCGGGCGGTCACGGGCTCAGGACCAGGGCCGGCTTCAGGCGCTCGCCGCGCGCGAACTCGTCGAACAGGATTTCCAGCCCGTCGAGGTCGCAACGCGCATCGACCAGGCGGGCGTAGTCGGGCAGGTCGGCGCGCAGCAACCAGATGTTCGCGTCGTGGTCGCCGCGCGGGAAATAGAAGCTGCGGACCAGGAAGAAGTCCTTGCGGCGGATCGCCTTGGTCTCCGTCACCTGCCACGTATCCGCCTCGCCGAGCTGCACCATCGCGCCCATTGGCGCCACCGCCTCCAGGCCGAGCTGCCGTGCCGGGTCCTTGCCGCTCGCCTCGATGACGAGATCGAAGCGGCGGGCGGCGGCCTCGCCCGGCGTCAGCACCTCGGCGCCGAGCGACGCGGCGAAAGTGGCGCGGTAGGTGCCGGGCTCGACCACCGCGACCGGAGCGAAGCCCAGTCGGCGCAGCACCAGGATGGCGCCAAGCCCGATCGGCCCGGCGCCCAGCACCAGCGCCGCGCCGCCGGCGACGACGCGCTGCGCCAGCCGCACGCCGTGCGCGGCCGTGCCGATGGTGTCGAGCAGCAGCGGCGCGAGATGGTCCGGGATATCGTCGGGCGCCGGCAACAGGCAGCGCTCGGGCACGGCGAGTGCGTCGGCATAGCCGCCGGGCCGCTGCCAGCCCATGAGGTCGGTCGCGTTGCGGCAGAGGTTGGTCCAGCCCTGCACGCACTCCGGACAATGGCCACAGAACACCGGGATATAGACCAGCGCGCGCCAGCCGTGGCTGGGATGGCCGGGCTGGTCCACCCGCCCGACGATCTCGTGACCCGGCGTCACCTTCCAGCCCTGGCGCAATGGCCGCAGATCGCTGCCGCACAGCGCGCAGGCCAGCACGCGGAGCACGATTTCGCCCTCGGCCGGGCGCGGCGTGTCGGCCGGCTCGACCGTGATCCGCCCCTCGCCGTGGAACCGCGCCGCCCTCATCCCTTGACCGCCCCGGCCGCGAGGCCGCCGACGAGGCGGCGCTGGATCAGCAGGGTGAGCACGAGCGGCGGGATGGCGATCACGGTCGCCGCCGCCATCAGCGCGCCCCAGTTGGTGACGCCCTCGCCGATGAAGTTGAAGCTGGCGACGATGGCGGTCTTGCTGTCGAAGCCGGACAGCACGAGGGCGAACAGGAAGTAGTTCCAGGAGAACACGAAGCACAGGATGGCCGCGACGACGACGCCGGGCATGGCGATGGGCAGCACGACGCGCAGCAGGGTCTGGTGCTGCCGGCAGCCGTCGATCTGCGCACTCTCGACCAGCTCGCGCGGCATGCCGTCGAAGTAGGGCAGCAGCACCCAGATCGCGACCGGCAGGGTGATGACGGCGTGGGTCAGGACCAGCGCCCACAGGCTGCCGACCAGGCCGAGGGCGGTGAACATCATGAGCCAGGGCAGCAGGAACAGCGTGCCCGGCGCCATGCGCGCGAACAAGGTCGCGGTCGCCGGCCAGCTCATGCGGTGCCACGACATGGCGAAGGCGGCGGGGAAGGCGAGCGCGAGGCCGAGCAGGGTGGAGCCGCCGGCGACGATCAGGCTGTTCAGCGTGTTGTCGAGGAAGTCGGTGCGGCGGAACAGCTCGGCGAAGTTGTCGAGCACCGGGGTGAACAGGAAGCGAGGCGGGTAGGCCGCGACCTCCGTGCGCGGCTTGAACGCGGAGGCGACCATCCAGGCCACCGGTGCGATCAGCACCAGCACCACGAGGCCGACCTGCACGGAGTCGAGCAGGCGCATGACGCGGCGCCGGGTCACCAGGCCCCGGGTCACCACGCGACGCTCCGGCGCAGGCGCGCGAAGGCGAGCACGGTGCCGAACACCATGGCCGACAGCGTGACCATGATGGCGGCCGCATATCCGAACTCGAAGAACTCGAAGCCGCGGCGATAGGCGAGGATGTTGAGCGTGGTGCTGGCGTTGCCGGGTCCGCCGCTGGTCGTGATGTAGATCACGTCGAAGAACCGCAGCAGATCGACGCTGCGCAGCACGGCTGCCGTGACGAGCGTGGGGGCGAGCAGCGGCAGCGTGACGTGCCAGAAGCGCCGCCAGCCGCCCGCGCCGTCGATCTCGGCGGCCTCGAACAACTCCTGCGGCAGCGACAGGTAGCCGCCGAGCACGATGAGCGCCACGAACGGGGTCCATTGCCAGGTGTCCACGAGGGCGACGGTCAGGATCACCGTGTCCGGGTCCGCCAGGAACAGGCGCGGCGCCACGCCGATCTGCCCGAGCAGGTAGTTGGCGACGCCCAGGCCGGGGTCGAGGATCACGATGGCCATCATCCCGACCACGACGGGCGGCAGCATGAAGGGCGAGACGAGCACCGTCCGCACCAGCCCGCGCGCCGCGTCGGCCCGCGCCAGCAGCAGGCCGAGCCAGGTTCCCGCGACCAGCTGCAGCCCGAGCGAGAGCAAATAGAGCAGCAGCGTGAGCCGCAGCCCGTTCCAGAACTCGGCGTCACGAGCGAGGCGCGCATAGTTGCCGAACCCGGCGAAGCGGGACGGCATCCCGATCATCGTCTCCTGCAGCGACAACCAGCCGGCGTAGAGGAACGGCAGCACGATCATGGCCGCGGCGAAGACGAGCGCAGGTGCCACCATCCAGCGGAACGACGTGGCGCCGCCGCGTCGCATTGCCCGCGCTACTGCAGCTTGGCAAGCTCGGCGTCCGCGGCGCAGGCAGCGTCCCGGGCGCTCGCGCGGCCCAGCACCACCTGCTGCACGGCGTTGCCGATGATGTCGCGCGCCTCGGGGATGCGGTCGGTCGGCGATTGATAGATGCCGGTGCCGGTGCGGCCGATCTCGATTAGCGCGTCGGCCCAGGCGCGCCGGACCGGCTGCTCCGCCGCCCAGGCATTGAACGCTGGGCCAGTGAACACGCTGGCGCGCGGCGGCGCCACGCCCGCCTGCACCAGCTTGGTCTGCACCTCGGGGCTGGTCGCCCATTGCAGGAAGGTCCATGCCGCCGGCTTGTTGCGCGAGTTCGCCGAGCTCGCGCGGCCCCCGCCCACCACCCCCGGGTTGGAGTTGCCGGTCGCCGGGCCCGGCGGCAGGACCAGCACGCCCAGGTCCGTCGCGCGGCCGGGAAAGCGCATGATGTTGGCGAACTCGTTGCTGCTCTCATGCGTCATCGCGACCCGGCCCTGGCCGAGCAGCTCGATCACCTGGGTGAACGTGTGGTTCAGCGCGCCGGGCGGGCCGTAGTCTTTCAGCAGCGAGGCATACATATCGATGCCGCGCACCGTCGCGGGCTGGCACAGCCCGGGCTTCCCGTCGGGCGTCGCGTAGCTGCCGCCGAGGTTGTAGACGAAGCCGCTCATCGAGTAGGGGATCGCGCCGCGCAGGCCCCGCGCGGCCCAGACGCCCTGGCTCGCGTCGCACGCCTTGAGCGCCGCCGCGGCCGCCGGGATGTCCTCCAGCGCGCGCGGCTCGGCGATCTTGCACTTCTCGAACAGGTCGCGCCGCCAGTAGAACAGCGGCCCCTCCTGGTTGATCGGAAGCGACACGACCTGACCGCCGATGGTGCTCGCATCGCGCAGCCCGGCGCCGAAATCCTCGTAGTTGAAGTCGGGCGCCGTCGCGGCCTTGTCGGCGATCATGGGCGCTAGGTCGGCATACCAGCCGGCGCGGCTGAACACCGCGCCCTCGCGGCTGGCGAGCGTCATGAAGCCATCCACCTCGGTGGAGCGGCCCTGCATGAGCGTGGTCAGCCGGGCGCGGAACTGCTCCTCGTTGAAGATCTCGATGCGGGCGCGGATGCCGGTCTTGGCGGTGAACTCCGCCGTCATGTCCTTCATCGCCTGGGACCAGGGATGGTTATTGAGCAGCAAGGTGACGGTCTGGCCATCGTGCTTCCGCCAGTCGAAGCCTTGTGCGGCGGCTGACAGCGTGGCGAGTGCAGCGACCGCGACAGCCGCGGCGATGAAGCTCCTGCGCATGGTCCCTGGTTCCTCTGTTATGCGGCGCCGTAGCCGCCATCGACCGGTATCGTGACGCCGTTGATCAGCCGGGCCGCCGGCGAGGCCAGGAACACGGCGGCGCCCGCCAGCTCCTCCGGCTCCGACCAGCGCTTCGTGGGCAGCCGGGCCATGACCCGGTCGTTGAACGCCGGGTCCTCGCGGCCGCGCCGGCTGATCTCGGTGGCGATCCAGCCCGGGGCGATCGCGTTCACGCGGATGCCATCCTCGGCGTAGGCGACCGCGAGCGACTTCGTCAGCCCCACGATGGCCGTTTTCGCCGCGGTGTAGGCGGGGATCATCGGCGCCCCGAAATAGGAGTAGACCGAGCCGATGTTGATGATGCAGCCCGAGGCGCGGGCGAGATGCGGCCGGAAGGCCGTCGCCAGCCGCATGGCGCCGACCAAGTGGATGTCCACGATGTCGCGGAACACCTCCGGCCGGTGCTCCTCGTGCCGGATCAGCTTGCCCGCGCAGTGGATCAGCACGCCGAGCGCCTCGACCCGGCCAGCCAGCGCCAGCACGGCCGCGTCGTCCCGCACGTCCAGCGGCTCGAACCGGAAGCCCTCGTCGGCGGCGGGCGGCTTGAGGTCGGCCAGGATCGGCGTGGCGCCGCCGGCACGGAACGCACGGGCGAAGGCGAGGCCGATGCCGCCCGTGCCGCCGCTGATCAGCACGGTCATGCCATCGACGGAGAAGTCGGGCGCCGCGTCGCCAGCCATTTCGCCCCCGATCTTCGTATTGTGATATGATTGCAGCATCAGGCGCTCGTTTCCGCAAGCGTATTTTCGTTTTCGCACCTGCGAAGGAGCCGTGATGGACGCTGGAGCCCGCCACGAGGCCATCCTCGTTACGCTGCGCCGGCGCGGCTACGCGTCGATCGAGGAGCTTGCCTCCGGCTTCGGGGTGACGGTGCAGACGATCCGCCGCGACCTGCAATCGCTCGCCGGCGACGGCGTGCTGCGCCGGCACCATGGCGGGGCGAGCCTGCCGTCCAGCGTCGCGAACACCGACTACGCGGTGCGTCACGTCGAGCACGCCGCGGAGAAGGCGCGGATCGCGCAGGCGGCCGCCCGGCTGGTGCCGGAGGGCTCGTCCGTGTTCCTGACGCTCGGCACCACCGTCGAGGCCACCGCGCGGGCGCTGGCGCACCGCCGCGACCTGCACGCGGTGACGAACAGCACGGCGGTCGCGCGCATCCTGGGGCAGGAGCAGCGCATCCCGGTGCAGGTCGTCGGCGGCGCGTGGCGGGGGCACAACGGCGGCCTGGCCGGGGCGCTCGCGGCCGAGATGGCGGGCCGCTGGCGCTGTGACCTGCTGATCACCGGCATCGGCGGCGTCGGCCCGGACGGCTGGCTGCTGGACTACCACGAGGACGAGGTGGCGGTGGCCCGGGTCATGGTCGCCAACGCCGGGCGCACGATGCTGGTCGCGGACCACAGCAAGTTCCAGAAGTCCGCCGCCTGCAAGCTCGCGCCAATGGGCGCCATCGCGCTGCTGGTGACGGACCAGTCCTTGCCAGCGTCGCATGGGCCAGCGGTTCAGGCGGCGGGGACGGAGGTCGTGGTCGGTTAGGACTCAGAACGGCGTTGCTGCATGGGTGGATTGGGCTTCAGGCACCTCGATCGCTTGGCTAGCTCATGCTGCGTCAAACGCGGGCTACTGCAACAGAGCCCGAAGCTTCTCCTACTGAGCGTCGTCACGTCCTCAAGCCTTCTGGACATTCCAGAACTTGGGGATGCCGTCCAGCACGCCGGTGATGTTGGTGCGGACCGAGGTCGGTTGCAGGATCTGGCCGAGATGGATGTGCGGTGCGGCCTCGAGCACGGCGACCTGCATCTGGGCGCATAGGGCGCGCTGGGCGGCGAGGTCGGGCGCGTCGAACCAGGCGGCGCGGGCCTCCTCCAGCTTCGGGATCGTAGGCCAGCCATACCAGGCGTCGGCGCCGTTGCCGCGGGTGAGGAACGCGACGGCGGGGTTGAGGGTGTCGGCGCCGCCAACCATCGAGGGGAAGCAGCTCCAGCCGCCCTTGTCCACGCCTTCGCGGTTGGCCCGGCGCTGGAAGGCGACGCCCAACAATGCCTGAATCGGATGGGACCGAGCGCCTGGGCCGGCTCGGACAGGGGATTCCGGCGCAGTTGATCACTGCGTAGGCTCTGCGGATGGTAGATGC
>JBBSIT010000221.1:0-6770 GCA_038231995.1 Acetobacterales bacterium
ATCAAGGCGTCCTTGTCGAGCGGATCAGGCGGCGGCGTCATCCACACGTTGACTCATATTCGCAGCCCGACCGCAACCCTTACGTCACAGGGGGTGAGCAATTACTAAACCCCGTCCAGTTTGAAACCCGTGGTCCTGAGCGCTGCCGGTAGGAGGGTTAGGAGAGGCTCTCCCCTGAATGGTGCGGCGACCAGGGAAACGGCACTATGCTTTCCAAACTGGACGCGGTTTAATACCAAATGAATTCTCGACTTCTCTCGAAACGATGTGAAACAGATAAAGGCCGCAGCGTTTAAGGGTAAATTCAAATCGCCCCGTAGGCTGCGACGGGAGTTCATGGTATCGATTGCGAGGTTATCAGATTGGGCGTTCCCCGACGAGTGGAGGGCTAAGGCCCGAGCGTTATGCAGCGACCCGCATGATAATTCCTTAATGCTCGCCGTGACTCGGCCGGGGTGCGATAACCTGAGGTCTGAAGGCAGGAACTGCTCATTATTGAATTGGAGTTGAATGAACGTCTCCCTCCCCGAGCGCAGCCTGCTGGTCCGCCGGGCCGCCGCGCGGTTATGCGTGCAGCTCGGCTGGGCGCCGGTGCACGAGGTTTCGCTGCCCAATGGTCGCCGGGCCGACATCCTGGCGCTGCGCCCGGACGGCGGCTTCGCGTGCATCGAGGTGAAGTCCGGCCCGCGCGACTTCCTGGTGGACACCAAGTGGCCGGAGTACCGGGACTACGCGGACGCGCTCTTCTTCGCGGTGGACACGGATTTCCCGCTGGACCTGTTGCCGTCGGACACCGGGCTGATCGTCGCGCACGGCCTGGATGCCGAGCTGCTGCGCCAGGCGCCGGCGCACCCGCTTGCGCCTGCCCGACGCCGCGCGCTGCTGCAGCGCTTCGCGACGCTCGCGGCGCTGCGGCTGTCCTACGCGGAGGACCCGGAAGGGATGGCGGCGCTGCGCCAGGCGTTGCGGGCGGAGTAGCGCAGGCTATCCCGCCGACCGCACCGCGCTGATCCGCTGCACCGTGGCCGTCGTGGAGTAGCCCGGCAGCAGCTCGGCCAGGAACACGCTGCCGCCCCAGCCTTCCACCATGTCAGCGCCGACCACGCGGTCTTTGGTATAGTCCGCGCCCTTCACCAGCAGTTCCGGCTGCAGCAGACGCAGCAGCTCCTCCGGCGTGTCCTCGCCGAACACGACGACGAGGTCCACCGCGCTCAGGCTCGCGAGCACGGCGGCGCGCGCGGCCTCGGGCTGCACCGGCCGGGTGGCGCCCTTCAGACGGCGCACGCTTGCGTCGGACTTGAGCCCGACTACCAGCCGGTCGCACTGGGCGCGGGCCTGCTCCAGCAGGTGCACGTGGCCAGGATGCAGCAGGTCGAAGCAGCCATTGGTGAAGCCGGTGCGCCAGCCCTTGCGCCGCCAGCGCTCCACCTGCTCGGCCGCAGCCTCGCGCGACATCACCTTGCGCAGCGCGCTGCCCTGCGGGCTGAGCGCCGCGAGCAGGTCGCCCTCGCGCGCGACCGCGGTGCCGACCTTGCCGACGACGATGCCGGCCGCGATGTTGGCCAGCCGGCACGCCACGGGCAGGTCGAGCCCGCCAGCCAGCCCGGCGGCCAGCGTCGCCACCACCGTGTCGCCCGCGCCGGACACGTCGAACACCTCCGGCGCCTCGGCGGGGAAGTGGTGCACGCCCGCCGCGGAGACGAGCGTCATGCCGTCCTCGGCCCGGGTGACCAGCACGGCGCCGAACCCATGCGCCGCGCGCAGCATTTCGGCGGCTGCCACGATCCCGGGCTCGTCATCCACCGGCATCCCGGTCGCCTCGCCCAGCTCACGCCGGTTGGGCGTCACGATGTCCGCGCCGGCGTAGCGCGCGTAGTCCACGCCCTTGGGGTCCACCACCACGCAGCGGCCGGCCTGCTTGGCGGCGGCGATGATCTGGGCGGGGATGTCGCCGGCCAGCACGCCCTTGTTGTAGTCGGACAGCACGGTGACGGATGTGGCCGCCAGCGCGTCGCGCGCGATGCGCAGCATGCGCTCGGCGAGCTTGACATGGATCGGCCCGGTCTCCTCGCGGTCGGAGCGCAGGAGCTGCTGCCCCTGGCTGACGTAGCGCGTCTTTTGCGTGGTGGCCCGCGCGCCCTGCACGAGCAGCCAGGGCTCGACGCCGGGCTGCCCGCCGATCAGGCCGGTCAGGTCCGAACCGGCCTGATCGTCTCCCACGACCGAGATGAAGGCGACGGCGGCGCCGAGCGCCGTGAGGTTGCGCACGACGTTGCCGGCGCCGCCAGGCACGGCCACCTCGCGCTCGACCTTGAGGATCTGGATCGGCGCCTCGGGGCTGATGCGCTCCACCGTGCCATAGACGTAGCGGTCCAGCATGACGTCGCCGACGACCATGACGCTGGTGCGCGCCAGGCGCCGGGCGGCGGCGGCCAGGGCGGCGGTGTCCAGGGCGGGCGCATCGGACGGTCCGGAAATGCCCGAGGAGGTCGCGCAGGTGGGGTCCGGGCCAGTGCTGCCGGGGATCATGCTGTCCATCATGCGTGGCTACCGTTCCCTCGCGCGCGTGGCAAGCGGGGCCGGCGGCGCCTCACGAGCGCAGGAAGCGGACCCGGCTTCCCTCCAGCACGGCGCAGGTCAGCGCGCCGCCCCGGCCCGACCCCGTATCGACGCCGACGCGGTTGGGGCGGAGCACCGGCTCCGCCGTGACCGTGTGGCCGTGCACGACGACGAGGTCCGGGTCCGAGGACAGCATCGGGCCGACCCAGCTCAGGAACGGCTCGCGGATCCACAGCAGGTCGGCCCAGCGCTGCCGCTCCAGATCGACGCCGGGCCGGACGCCGGCGTGGGCGAACAGGTAGCCGTCGAGTTGGTGCCAGGGTGCGAGGTCTCGCAGGAACGCGAGGTGCTCCGGCGGCAGCAGGCCGGGCCACTCTCCAGGCGGCGCCTTCGCCGGCACGCCCCAGCTCCGCAGCGACTCGTAGCCGCCGTTCTCGAGCCAGACCCGCTGCGCCTCGGCATCCCGTCGCGACAGGGCGGCGAGCATCATCCACTCGTGATTGCCCATCAGGTTGATCGTGGGCACCCCGGGGATCGGCGGCCCGGCGGCCAGGGTGGCGACGATGCGGGCGGAGTCCGGCCCACGGTCGATCAGGTCGCCGAGATGCAGCAGCAGGGGCGAGCACGGCCCGCCTCCGGCCGGGCTGCCATCATCGACGGGGCGCTCCGCCAGGTCGTTCTCCACCACGCGGTGCAGGGCGGCGAGAGCGTCGGCGCAGCCGTGCACGTCACCCACGGCGTACACGCGCCGCCCCGGGCCGAGTCGGCCCGGCGCTGCCCAAGGTCCGGATCGTAGCGGCTGGTTAACCATCGCGCCGCACACTAGCCACGCCTGACCATCGTGCCGCAAAATCCTTCGTGAGAGAACCTGATGCACTCCGTTCGCCGGGTTGCGTGATCCAGCTCGCAGCACCCCTGCCGGTCGTCGAGCGGTAGTTGCTGGACAGCGCCCACCGCCTCCTGCGCGCGCCGGAGGGGCGGACGGCGCTGGCGCTGCACCGGTCGAGGCTGGCGCCCCGGCGCCGCGCCCGCACCACCGCCGCATCGCCCGCGCCCTGCTGACCGAGGCGGCGTCCTGCCAGGATGGGCAGGTGTATCCCCTGCGCAACGGGGACCTCGTGCTGCTGTGCCGCGGCGGCGTGGAGCCGCTCGCGGCAACCTGCACCCGCCTGTTCCGCGTGGACGCACCCGATCCCGACGCGCTGCTGACCGCATGGACCTTGGACCGGGACGGCGACGCGCTGGTGCGTTACGCCACCGCCCGCGTTGCGGACGCGCCGCCGCCGCTGCCGGCTCCCGAACTCACGCTCAACCTCTACGGGGCCGACGCCATCGCGCAGTTGGTCGAGGGAAGCCGGATGAGCGATCTGATGCAGCGGCAGACAGCGGTGCTGCTGCAGCCGGGCGCCGGGCTCCGGCCGCTGTTCCGCGAGATCGTCTTCTCCAGGACGGTCCTTGAGGCGCGCCTCGCCGTGGCCGGGCAGGCGCACGCCGACCCACTTCTGTTCCGGCACTTGGCCGCACGGCTGGAGGGGCGGGTGATCGAGGCGTTGCAGCACGACGGCGGCATGGCCGAGCCGCTCGCGCCGGGTCCAGGGGACCGGCAAGCGCTGCACCTCAACCTGACCCTGGCAGGGGCTGCGTCCGAAGCCTTCGCACGGCTGGCGGGGCAGGCGCGGGAAGCCGGCCTTCGCCTGGGTGTCGAGATCGCGCTGCTGGACGCGTTCGCCGACCCGGCCGCCTTCCATCGCGCACGCGACGCCCTGCGCGCGGCGGGGGTGGCCGTCGTGCTGGACGGCCTGTCCCACCAGGTCCTGGCAGTGACGAACCCTGCCCTGCTGGGGGCGGACCTGGTCAAGCTGGACTGGCACGCCGCCCTGCCGGAGGCTGGCCTCCACGCGGCGCTGGCCCGGCTGGAACCGGAGCGGGTGCTGCTGCACCAGGCGGACACGGAAGCCGCGGTCGCGTGGGGGCTGAGCCAGGGCATCCGCCGGTTCCAGGGCAGGCACGTGGACAACATGCTGGCGGCCGGCCGGCTGAGCGGGTGCGTCGCTGGGCAGGGCTGCACGCTCCGGCAATGCGCCGAGCGCGCCTTGGCCACCGGCCCGGCAGGGCGCGCGGGCTGCCGCAACCCGGCGTTGCTCGACGGGAGTACCGTATGACCGGGTTGGAGGCGCTCACGGCGCTCGTGTGCGGCTGCGCCAGCGGGGACGTCAACCGGCGCGTGCTGCTGCTCCGGGCGGATCGCCTGCCGCCGGCACTGGCCCGCCCGCACCACATGCGCCTGGCGCGCGCGGCGCTGGACCCGCTGCTGCGGACGAACCGCGCCCTGCTCTATGACCTGCCAGACCATCGGGTCGCGGTGTCCTGGCGCGGCCCGGCGGGCGATGCCGTCGAGGCAGCACGGAACGCGCTCGCGCATCTGCTCGCCGGCGCGCCGCCGGGCACGCCGGAGCCGGATTCCTTGCTGATGCTGTTCGCCCTGCCGCAGGACGGCCCGGCCCTGCTGAAAGCTGCGGGCGTGGAGACCGTCGCGCCGGCGCCCGCCCCGGCGCCCGTCAAGGCGCGACCGCTGGACGCTGCGATGCTGGCCTCGATGGAGGCGCAGCTCGCCGGCGCCGATGTCGCCCGCTTCGCCCGGCGCAAGCCCGTGTGCGAATGGCGCGGCGACGCGATGGCGACAGCGTGGGAGAAGCGCTTCCTGTGCATCGACGAGCTGGCGGCGACGCTGGCGCCGGGCTGCGATCCGCGGGCGGAGCCGTGGCTGTTCCGCCGGCTGACCCGCACGCTGGACCTGCGCATGCTGTCGCTGCTCGCGGCGCCGGGCGAACTGCGCGGCGCGGGGCCGTTCAGCCTCAACCTCAACGTGGCCAGCATCCTGGCGCCGGAGTTCATGCGGCTCGATGCGGCGCTGCCAGTTGCGCTGCGCGGCCAAGTGGTGCTGGACGTGCATCCCGGCGACGTGCTGGCCGACCCGGCGAGCTTCGCCTTCGCGCGCGGCTTCGTGCGGGGGCGCGGCTACCGCGTGCTGCTGCGCGGCGTGACGGCGGCGCTACTGCCCCTGCTGGACCTCGACCGGCTGGCACCTGACCTGGTGCAGCTTCGCTGGTGCCCCAAGCTCGGGCAACTCGATGCCGTGCCGTGGGCGTCCGGACGGACCGTGCTGAGCCGGGCCGATGCGCCGGACGCGCTGCAATGGGGCCTTGCCCGCGGCATCCGCATGTTCCACGGGCGGGCGGCCCGGCTCGCCGCGTAACCAAGAGTTGCCCTTGGCGATCCGCCGGACGCGGCTTAATGCCGAGTCATGGATGCCATTCGTGTCGAGGGCCTGACCAAACGCTACGGCGAGACGCTTGCGGTGGACGGCATCAGCTTCGCACTCGCGCCCGGCGGCACGCTCGGCCTGCTCGGCGGCAACGGCGCGGGCAAGACCACGACGATCGCGATGCTGCTCGGCCTGCTCATCCCGACGGCGGGCAGCATCCGCGTGCTGGGGCACGACATGGCGCGGGACAGGTTCGCGGCGCTGGCGCGGATGAATTTCAGCTCGCCCTACGTCTCCTTGCCGCACCGGCTGAGCGTGGCGGAGAACCTGCGCGTCTATGGGCACCTCTACGGCGTCCGCGGGTTGGAGGCGCGCATCCGGGAGCTCGCGGCGGAGCTGGACCTCGGCGCCCTGCTGGACCGCCCGGCGGGAGAGCTCTCGGCCGGGCAGAAGACGCGGGTGGCGCTGGCCAAGAGCCTTATCAACCGGCCGGACCTGCTGCTGCTGGACGAGCCGACCGCGAGCCTCGACCCCGATACCGGCGACATGGTGCGGAGTTGGCTGGAGCGCTATCAGGCCGAGAGCGGCTGCACCATCCTGCTGGCCAGCCACAACATGGCCGAGGTCGAGCGGTTGTGCAGCCACGTGCTGATGCTCAAGCAGGGCCGCATCGTGGATCGCGGCTCGCCGGAGGAGCTGCTGTCGCGCTACGGGCGGGACGACCTGGAGCAGGTGTTCCTGGACATCGCGCGCAACCGCACGCGGGAGACGGCTTGATGGCCGGATCAGCGCGCCGGGTGTGGGGAATGATGTGGTTGGCCCGAAAATTGATGCGGGTGGGCCTGGACCGGGATGCTGATGTGCCATGGTGGGGGTCAGGCCGCCGGCTTGGGTCGGAGCATGACGTCGTAGCCAAGCGCGTCGAGGCGGCGGATCAGGCGCTTGG
>JBBSIT010000222.1:0-6757 GCA_038231995.1 Acetobacterales bacterium
CGCAGCGCTTGGCCAGAGCGGCTCTAAATGTTCAAACCGAGGAGGACTAAACCACGTCCAGTTTGAGACCCATGGTTGCCCCTGGCCTGCCAGGGACGCCCGCTGGAGTAGCCATCTCAGGTCGCAGGCTGGCAAAGCTACGGTTTTCAGACTGGACGCGGTTTAAGTGGAACGCAGAAATTTCGTGAAGTCGACTGCCGGTTGACTGGCGGGTCTCAGCTCAGCCGCGAGCGGGGACGCTCTCGCAGAGGATGCGTCGAACCGCGACGATCGGCGGGGGCGGCCGCCCAACATCCTGTTCATCCTGGTCGATCAGCTGCGTTTCCCGACCGTGTTCCCGGACGGCATCGAGACGCCGGGCGAGTTCCTCAGGAAGTTCATGCCGAACCTGCACGAGTTGTGGCGGAGCGGCGTGAAGTTCGGCGGCCACTACACGGCCGGCAACGCCTGCTCTCCGGCGCGCGGCACGATCATCACCGGCCTCTACACGCAGCAAACCTGGGTCGTGAATACTGTTCTGACGCGCCCGGACAGCCGGTTCGCGGCCCAGCCGACGCTCAGCCCGGCCTTCCAGACATACGCTGGTTGTTGCGCCAGGCCGGATACCAGACGCCCTACTGCGGCAAGTGGCATGTATCGCTGATACGGAACATCGGAATGGACCTGTTCGGCTTCGACAACCTGCTCACTCCCGATCCCAGCCGGTCGAACCTGCAAGGCACGGTCGGCAACGAGGACGAGGGCTACCTCAACGACCGCCAGATCGCGCGGGGGGCGATCCGTTGGCTGCGCAGCCCGGCGGCTCGCCAGGACCAGCCCTGGTGCCTCACCGTCTCCTTCATCAATCCGCACGACAAGGAGTTCTTCTGGGCCGGAACCGAGTTCAAGCCTTACAACGCGATGTTCCCCGTGGATGGAACTTACAAGCCGTTCACCTACTACTCGGAGGTCATTAACGGCACGCCATACGAGCCCCTCGTCAATTACAGCGAGAACCCGCTCAAGGACCCTCGCAGCAACTACGGCTATCCCACGGTCCCGCCGAACTGGGAGACGCCGAGCGACCTGGTCGCGCACAAGAAGCCATCATCGCAGACCATGAACCAGCTCTTCCAGTCGGCGGTCTGGGGCGGCGTCGCCTACGACCCGGCGCAGACCGGGTTCACGATAGCGCCCACCCGATCCCGGCGAACGGAACGCCGCCGAAGCAGTATGGCGTCGCGAGCGCGCCCTACAGCTACTGGCAGCGCAACCTCGACTCGTACACCCAGATCATGAGCATCGTCGATCAGCGCATCGGCGACGTGCTGACCGAGTTCATGGACCTGCCGGCGCGGGTCCGCAACAACACCGTCATCGTGTTCACCTCGGATCACGGCGAGTATGCCGGCGCGCACGGCTATGTGTCCGGCAAGGTCGGGACCTGCTACGAGGAAGCGTGGCACGTGCCCTTGATCGTGGCCGACCTCACCGACCGCTTCGCCGACGACATCGGCCGCATCCGGCAGGGCCTCACCTCGTCGGTCGATCTGCTGCCGCTGCTGGTCGGCCTCGGGCATAACGGCAGCCGCACCTGGTTGCGCGACGGACTGGCCACGCTCTACGGCGACCGTCACGACCTGTTCCCGATGCTGAGATCGGCGCGGGCGCGGGGCCGACCCTACGTGGCGTTCGCCACCGACGAGTCCGCCCCGGGCTTCTACAACTTCAACAAGTCGCCCACTCACATCCTCGGCATGCGAACCGCCGACGCCAAGCTGGGGATCTACGCGAATTGGGTGGAAAACAGCGCCCAGATCGACACGCAGAACGGGCTCGATCTCGAGTATTATGATTACAGCACAGAGGCGGGGCGCCTCGAGTTCGTCAGCGACCCGAGCAGCCCGCAAGCGATGGAGATGGCGAGACAGCTCCTCACGGAGATCCTCCCGTACGAGCTGCGGGCGCCGCTGCCGCCTTTGCTGCGTATACCGCAGGCCCTCACGCGCCAACAGTACTTGGCCTACGCCCAGTTCATCGCGAACTACACGCCGTCGGACGACGCGACGTTGTCGCTGCCGCGTGCGCTGGGCTTCGGCAAGGAGTTCTGAGAGCCCAGCCGCCTCATAGCCGCGACGCGGAAACCCCGCGTCGCGGCCACCGCACGCCGGGGCTGCCTTAACCCGTCACCTTGCTCCGGTCCCCCATCATCGCCGCCAGCGTCGGCTCGATGGCGGCGGCCATGCGCGCCTGCGCCTGCGCCGTGGGATGCAGCGGCGGGTCCGGCGGCGAGAGCAGGTCGTCGTAGAACTGGGTGCGGTCCACCTGGCCGTCAGGGCGCAGGAACAGCGCGCTCAGGTCCATGTAGGTGACGCCGGGCACGGCGCCGGCGCCGTAGCGGGCTGCCAGCTCGCGGTTGACCTCGTTCGTCGTGCGCGTCGCCCAGCTCGACCGCACGCACGGCAGGATGCCCAGCAGCAGCAGGCGCGTCTCGGGCAGGCGGCGGCGCAGCTCGGCGAGCACGGCCGCGATGCCGGCCACCGTCTGCGGCGCGGACCAGTGGACGCGGCCGAGGTTGTTCGCGCCGATCAGCACCACGGCCGCGCGCGGGCTGATGCCGTCCACCTCGCCGTTCCGGATGCGCCACAGCAAGTGCCCGGTGTTGTCGCCGGCGAAGCCGAGATTGACGGCGTTGCGGTCGCCGTAGAAGCGCTGCCACACGGGCGCGAAGTCCTGCCAATCCGGCGGCCCCTGCTTCTCCCAGTCCTGGGTGATGCTGTCGCCGAGCCACAGCAAATTTACGCGCCGGGACCGCAGCTCCGCCAGCTTCTCCTCGTGCCGGGCGCGCCACCACGGCGCGCTCAGGCGGGACAGCGGCGTGGCGGCGACGGGGACGCGCTCTCCGGCCGCGCCCAGGAGCAGGGCGGGACCGAGCAGCAGCAGGCGGCGAGGCATATTCATGCCGCCCGTTTAGCCTGTCCCCGACGCCGCTGCCAACCGTGTCCGCACCCCCTGCTTGCCGGCCGGCAGCGCGGGCGGCAGGCTGGAGGCTCCAAACCCAGGAGACGCCCATGCAGCCTTTGTTCGACCTCTCCGGCCAAGTCGCCGTCATCACCGGGTCGAGCCGCGGGATCGGCCGGGCCATCGCCGAGCGCATGGCCGAGCACGGGGCGCGGGTGGTGGTGTCCAGCCGCAAGGCCGACGCTTGCGAGGCAGTGGCGCAGGCGATCCGCGGGCGCGTCGGCGAGGCGCTGGTCGCGCCTTGCAACATCTCGCGCAAGGAGGAGCTGCAGGGCCTGGTGGACGCGACGCTCGCGCGCTGGGGCCGGATCGACGCGCTCGTGTGCAACGCCGCGGTCAACCCGTATTTCGGGCCGTCGGCCGGCATCCCGGATGACGCGTGGGACCGCATCATGGCGTCCAACATCCGCAGCAACCACTGGCTGTGCAACATGGCGCTGCCCGGCATGGCGGAGCGCGGCGCCGGGTCGGTGATCGTGGTGTCGTCGATCGCCGGGCTGCGCGGCTCGACCAGCCTCGGCGCCTACGGGATCTCGAAGGCGGCCGACCTGCAGCTCGTGCGCAACCTGGCGGTCGAGTGGGGGCCGCGCGGCATCCGCGCCAACTGCATCGCGCCCGGCCTGGTCCGCACCGACTTCGCGCGTGCGCTGTGGGAGGACCCGGCAAACCTTGCCCGGCGCACCCGCGACACGCCGTTGCAGCGCATCGGCGAGCCCGACGAGATCGCGGGTGCTGCGGTGTTCCTGGCGAGCGCCGCCGGCAGCTTCATGACGGGGCAGACCATCGTGATCGACGGCGGCGTGCTGGCCGGGGCGCCGGCGGTGGACTGAGGCGCGGCGCCGTCCAAGCCTCTCCCGGCATCACGGATAGTTTACCGCGACGCGAACCCCGCAATCCATAATCGCGTGTGCAATGTTACGTTAACGGTTTAAAATGGGCGCCGATCCACCCCGCGTCTCGCGGCTCAGGTCAGGAGGACATTCATGCCGGACACCAATATCGGGACGTTGCTGACCACACCGGTCGATAGGCCGGCGGACGGCCAGGTTGCACGGCCTGCGTCCCGCGTGGACGAGATCAAGCGGGGCCAACTGGACGGGCGCGGCTTCGAGATCGAGCGCATCTATGCGCTGCGCTCCAAGGAATACGCGGTCTATTGGGCGGACGGGATCGGCGTGCAGTTCGCCGACGATCCGGAACTGGAGAAGGAGCAACGCAAGCGCGTGCTCGCCATCGGGGAGGCCCGCGCGGACCTTGCCTCGCTCCTGATGGGTTGGAAGCCGGAGCGGCGGAAGGTCTATGACTACAAGATCGCCCTGGCGCTGCAGCTGGCGCTCGACGACGAGACGGTGGCGGCGCAGAAGACGATCGACAGCGCGCGGGCCGACGTGCTCAACGAGCGCGCGGCGGCCGGGCGCCTGCAATACCTGGCCAGCGCCGCTGCGAGCTGCGTCGTCCTGGGGTTGCTGCTCTGGGCCATCCGCGCCCTCGCGCCGAAATCGTTGGAGGATTTCTGGTTCGCTGGCCAGGCGGGGCTGGCCGGAGCGGCGTTCTCCATCGTGCTGGCCATCAAGTCGCGCACGGTCGCGCTTGACACGGACCTGACGGGCAATGCCTCCGACGGACTGCTACGGCTGGCGATCGGCATGATCTCGGGCGGTTTCCTGCTGCTTCTGCTGGAATCCGGGGCCCTGCCAAAGATCGTGTTCGGCGCGGCCGACCTGTCCGCCGCGTCCCTGACTCTGCAGCTCATCGTGGTGTTGGGTTTCATCGCTGGCTTCATGGAAAGGATGGTGCCGGACCTGCTCGACAAGGCGCAGAGCCAACCCACCGGCGCGCCGGCTCAACCGCCGGCATAGCGGTGGGCCGTCCGCCGCGCCGGCCCTAACCCAAGGTGAAACCGCCCTATTGAGCGAACGCGTGGGCCGACACGGCCTCCCACGGGCCATCGAGGTAGCGCCACAGCGCCAGGCCCTCGGCGCGGAAGTCGAACGGGATGAAGCCGGTCTGTATCGCCTGCAGCAGCGCGCGGGCGGCGGCCGGCTCCGCCTTGTTCTGCACCGTGAGATGCGGTCGGAAGCCCTGCCGGTCCTGGGGGGTCAGCCACTCCGCCCACAGCGTGGCGAGGTCGGCGCGCAGGCGCTGCAGCGGCGGCGCGTGCAGCACGTAGGCGACGCCGTCTCCGAGCGAGCGCACCCCCGTCGCCTCCACGACGAAGGCCGGCGTCGAGCTGCAGCGGGCGCGCAGCGCCTGGATGATGGGGTCGAGCTCGGCGCTGGGCAGCGCGTGGAACAGCGTGACATGCGCGGGAACCAGGTTGCGCTCCGGCGGGAAATGCAGCTCGCGCAGCCGGTCGAAGCGCGCCTGGGCGGCTGCGTCCAGCCCGAGCGTGAGGATCAGCGGCCGCTGCGGCATGGGGCGCGCCCGGACCGGTCCGGGGCAGCTTCCGCCTGTGCAGGGCGCTGGCGCATGGACGGCCCTACCGCTGCGCCGGCGCGCGCGGCGGGGTCCGGGCCGAGCGCAGCAGCCCGGGGCAGGCGTTGTCCTCACCGGTGCCGAGCTGGATCAGCGGCAGCAGGGCCGCGAGCGGCGTCAGCAACACGCCGAGGGCGACGGCGGCGCCGGCGCGGGCCGCGACGGGGCCCAGGTCCGGCATGATCTTCGGGTTCTTCAAGGTGCCGGCGATATCGACCGGCGTGGACAGGGTGCCGACGCTGAAATGCTTGGCGTCGGTCTGGAGTTCGAGCGCCAGCGTCTCGTCGCGCATGCTGATCTCGCCCTCGACGCCCACCCGTGCCTCATCCGTGTCGAGCAACAGGGTGCGGGTGCTGAAGATGCCTTGGCGCAGGGCGAGATCGACGATCAGGCACTGGATGCGCGCCCGGGTCGGGACGCCAAGCGCGGACAGCAGGGCGTTGCCGAACTGCAGGCCGGACAAATCGACCAGCAGCGCGCTGACGTTGCCGCCGCGGCCCATGTAGAGCTTGAGCTCGCCGTTGCCCCGGCCAAGGATCTCCGCCACCGACTTCCCCGTGCCGTCGATCACCGCCTTGCCCGCGATGGTCCCGGCGCCCCGCGCGACGCCGGACGCCGCCAGCAGCTTGTCCAGGTTGATGCGCTGGAAGTCGATCGTGGCCTGCACGCGGCCGTCGTCGCCCTTCGGCGTCAGCTCGATCGACGACGTGATCGCACCCTGGCCGATGCCGAACTTCAGCGGCGAGACCTTCACGGCGCCGTCCACGATGTCGAGGTCGGCCGAGATGTTGTCCAGCGGTTGCGACGTGCCGCCGCGGATGTGGTCCCCCTGGAACTTCACGTGCACGTCGGCCGCGTTCAGCTTCGGCATGCTGATGGGCGTGGTGGGCAGCAGCCGGGGGCTCGCCTCCGCCCGCGCCACCTCGCGCCGCTGCTGCGGCGTCTGACCCGGCGTATTCGTCCGGCCCGGCGTGCTGCCGATGAACCCGCCGAGGTCGTCCAGGTCCACCAGCTTGGAATGCAGGTCGGCCGTGACGACGGGGCGGTCCGGCTTGGTGTCCACCTGCAGGTCGCCGGCCAAGTCGCTGCTGCCGACCTTGCCGGTGAAGCCGGTGAACTTGACCAGCCCGGCCTCGTAGTCCAGCCGGCCGGCGATCTGGTAGGGCGGCGTCTTCGGGATCGCGATGCCAGTGAGCGGCAGCAGCAGTGCCATGTCCGGGCCGGCCAGCTCCAGCTTCAGGTCGGCGCCGGCGAAGTGCCGCGGGTCCTGCACCGTGCCGAC
>JBBSIT010000223.1:0-6747 GCA_038231995.1 Acetobacterales bacterium
AACCTGCAGAACCCGCAGAACAAGCGAGAGATCATGGCCGATGACACGCTGAAGAAGGTGTTCGGCAAGGACAGGGTGACCATGTTCGAGATGAACAAGTACCTCGCACAGCATCTCACGTAGCGGACCCCACCTCATCGGGGACGGGTGTCGGTTCAACCTGTCAGGGCATCTCCCCGAGGCCCAGGGCAGAACCTCCGCTTCAGTGTTGACCTACAACCGCGGAGCACAAGGGCCGAGCCGGTCAGCGGGCCGGAGCGTCCAGACCACGCCCACGGGTCCACTCCGTCGCATGTGAGGGTGGTCTGCCGGTCCGAACCGTCCTGACCTCCGGAGCCGGCTGGTGCGGGACGCGGCGCTCCTGCGCCTGGCTCTCGGGCGAGGGCCGCGAGCCCAAGCCTGGCCGACGAGGGCGTGTCGGTGGGGCAATGCTCATCCCCGGGTCGGCCCGGCGCACGTCGACGTTGCGCCCCGCCACGCCGGCCGCGTTCACGGCGGCCGCCGCCGCATCCACGGCCCGATCAGGCGCGAGCTGCACCAGCCCGTGGCCGAGCGTCTCGCCGCTGGCCGGGTCGCGGGCGAGATGGGCGCGCAGCACCATCCCGTATGGGTCGAACAACTCGGCAAGCTGCTCGTCGGTCAGGCCACGGGGTAGGTTGGCCACGAACACGTTGCCGCGGATTTTGTCAGAGCGCATCGAGTGGACTTCCATGGTTGTGGATCGTGAAGGAGCTGACGCCGCGTGGTCGAGTGTCACGCGGCAAGAGTGCCGGCCTCCCCGTCGCTTCCCGGTCCCGCAAACAGCGACAGGTCGAGGGAGGAGCGAGTTCCGACATAGTCGAGGTTGTCGGCCAGCCAGAGGTCGGCGGTCCTGGACCCGAGAGCGTGCATCTCGGACAGGAAAGCCCAGGTCGGGTCCTGCCGGCTTCCGCCGTGCATGGCCTGGAACTCTGCTTCTGCGCCGATCATGTGCAGCCGGATGTCACGCAGCCGGGCCAGCTTGGGAGGTACGTCCGCCACGTTGGCGAGCAGCGCCTGTGCGATTGACAGGGATCTCAGCTCACCGCGCAGCGCGGAGCCGAAGGTGATCTCGTTCACGCGCTCCTGCACGGCTATCGCCCCGGTCGGCGTGCCCGGTCGCTCCAGCGGCTTGGCGCGCACGATCAGCACGTCGGGCGGCGAGCCAGCCTCGATCAACGGCCGTAGCGGCGGGTTGCTGGTGTAGCCGCCATCCCAGTAGGGCTCGCCCCTGATCTCTATGGCCGGGAACAGCTGCGGAAGACATGCAGAGGCGAGCAGCGCGTCCACCGTCACGTCCGTGCCACGGAACAGCCGGGCTTCGCCCGTCCGCACCCGCGTTGCAGCCACGACCAGCTCGGGCGCGCCTGGTTGGGCGAAGACGGTGGGATCGAGCAACTCGGTCAGGATGCCGCGGAGCGGGTTGGAGCCGGTCCGGCCCACCCCGGGGTTCGACATAGCGCCTGCATGGCGAATGACGTCCACCACCGGTGCCATCGCACCACCGACGAGGTGGAGCCAGGTGCCGAACGGACCCGGCACCGAACCGGCCGCGATGGCTATACGGCGCCAGAATGTTTCCAACAGCCGCTTCGCCGCGGGTGGGCCGCCGGTCGCCAGTCCCTGCACCAGCATGGCCGCGTTCATCGCTCCCGCGCTGGTGCCGCTCACCAGTTCGATCCGGAAGCCAGGCACGTCCAGCAGGCGGTCGAGCACGCCCCAGGTGAACGCCCCAAGCGAGCCGCCACCCTCCAGGGCGAGCATGATGGGCCGCATCGCTGGCAAGCCGGGATCGGCGTCGAACTGCCTTGTCATGCCTGCCTCCTGACCGCGATGGGCAAACGCAGCACGGTCCAGGCTGGTCAGGTCGGGTGGGATCAGGTCCGCCATGCGCGGCCTCTATCTCGGCCGAACGTTCGGAAGGTGCTGCTCCAATTGCGCCAGGAGACGCTGTGCCAGGCGGCGTGCCTCGGCGGCTAGGGCCGCGGCGATCTGAAGCTGGCCTTCGTGGGCAAGCAGCATGGCCTCGCCTGCGGCAGTGAGTGTGTTCATCGGTGCGGTCCTTCTGCCCCGGGCAGGGCCCGGGTAATGGGGTGAAGGACGCCTCCCCGGTCTTGTTGCAGCGCAGCATGGGTCGGGTTCATGGTGCGGTGCAACATAAAAGGGCGTGATGCACGGAATAAGGGAAAGGCTCCGAGGCATATTCGCCACAGAGCCTCGTCGCTCAGGACCTGGGGGATCAATGGATCAGGACCGACCCCACGCTCAAATTTGGGCCGTTCTTGAGCGAGGAACGAGAGGGCGCGCCCACGTTCAGCCCGCGCGGGATCCTGTCACTTGGAGTAGGCACGACATGGAATTGACCATCTATGGGCACCATGGGCCGCGCGATGATGCCGAGTGCCTCCAGCCAAGCTGGCAACTGATCTAGCCGGGGCTACGTTGTCGATCGTCCTTCCCGCAAGCTTACATCACGGAAGGCTCCCTACGCTCGACGGGCGAAGCGCGGTCACTCGCTCCGCGGCGACAATCTTGAACTGAGGACAGTCGGTTGGACACGCATGTTGCACAGCATTCAAGGATCTCAGGATCTGTAGCGCTGGACGGAATGCCCATCCCCGACCGGGATGGCTACGTCCACGGCATCTCCCGCCGGGGCTTCCATCGGATTGCCTACGTGGAGTGGGGAGACCCACGGTCGGATCGCGTCGCGGTCTGCGTGCACGGCCTCTCGCGGCAGGGGCGGGACTTCGACCTGCTTGCGTCGGCCATGGCGGCGCAGGGCTGGCGCGTCATCTGCCCGGACATGGTGGGACGGGGCCGGAGCGACTGGCTCCGGGACCCCGAGGAATACACCCTGCCGCAATACGCCATGGATTTGACCGTGCTGATCGCCCGACTGGGCGTGGCCTCGGTGGACTGGATCGGCACCTCGTTGGGCGGCCTGATCGGCATCGTTCTTGCGGGCCAGGAGGGATCACCGATCCATCGCCTGGTCGTGAACGACGTCGGCCCGTTCCTGCCATGGCAGGCGCTGCACCGCCTTGGCACCTCGGTGCGCAACGCTCCACGAGGGTTTCCCGACATCGCCTCCGCAACCCGTTACTACCGCACGGCGCTGGCGCCGTTCGGACACCTCTCCGAGGACGAATGGCGGCACTTGGCCCGGCACAGCATCACCGAGGCCACCGGGGGTGGCTGGCGGAAGCTGTGCGACCCCGACATCACCGCCGCGTTCCGTCCGGGGTGGTTCTTCAACCTGAGCCTGTGGAACTACTGGGACGCGATCCGCTGTCCGACGCTCGTGTTGCGTGGGGCGACCTCCGACCTGCTACTGCCGATGACCGCCATTGAGATGACCCGGCGCGGTCCTCGGGCCAGGGTCGTCGAGTTCGCCGGATGCGGTCATGCGCCGGCGCTGATGGACGACACTCAGATCGACGCTGTCACAGACTGGCTGCATGCGAGCGGGGCGGATCGTCTCTGAGTCGCATCGTCATGTTGCGGTGCACAAAAAATGCTTGCTGATGGAACGAATAGGTCGTATCACCCTTTTGCTGCACCGCAGCATAGACCTCGGGCGACCTGCCACATTGGCGACGGTGCCCCACTGCAAAGGACCGATCCCATGTCGAGCACCACCGCCCAGATGACCGCCGACCCGTTCGCCTTCAGCCGCACGATCGCCGACCTGAGGCAGGGTGCTGCCTCGGCGGCGACAGCGCAGGCCCAGGTCTCCGAGAAGGCCGTGAATGCCGCGAAGGACTTCGCCACGTTCAACCAGGGCACCCTCGAGGCCGTCACGCAGGCCTACCAGATCCTGGCCGCAGGGTCGCAGGACCTGTTCCGTCAGATGGTGCAGTCCAGCCAGACGGCATTCACCGAGGCCGCGTCCGGCTTCTATGCGCTCGTGACCGCGAAGACGGTCAAGGAGCGGCTTGAGCTGCAGGCGAGCCTTGCCCGAACCGCCGCCTATCGGGCCGTGTCCGAGAGCAGCCGCTTCGCCCAGGCGAGCCTCGACCTGGCCGAGAAGGCGTCCGCCCCGCTGACCGCCCGTGCGGTGGCTGCGACCGAGACGTTCACAACGCCGAAGTTCTGACGCTCAGCAGCCGGGCCGCAAGGCCCGGCTGCGGCTACCCCGGCCCGCTTCCATGCAGGCCGCCATCGCTGCCGAGAAGGCCGCCGCCCTCTCCCTCAGCCACCCTTCAGGCGGGCGGCGGTGCTTTCGCTCCCTCGACCAATCTCGCACGCACCGTGCCGGGCACCCTACGCAACTCCGATAGCACCGCCGTGGCCACAGCATCGTCCGGCGCCGTCTCGGCATCCACCACGACGTAGCCCGAATCACCGTCGGTCTGCAGGTGTTGCGCCACTACGTTCAATCCCCGGACAGAGAACGCCGCGTTCACTCGCCCTAGCACGCCGGGCACGTTGCGGTGCGCATGGGCAAAGCGGGCCGTGCCCGGCCGCTGCGGCGGCGGTTGCACCTGGGGGACGTTGACCGCTCCGGCCGTGGACGCTGACAGCGCGTGATCCACGAGTTTGCGCGCCACCTCCTCGCCGATGCGCTCCTGCGCCTCCTCGGTCGAGCCGCCGATGTGCGGCGTCAGGATCACGTTCGGCAGCCCCTGCAGCGGCGTGCTGAACGGCTCCTTGTTCGACGCCGGCTCCCGTGGGAACACGTCCACGGCGACGCCGGCCAGGTGCCCCGCACGCAGCGCCGCGGTTAGCGCGTCCAGGTCTACCACCGTGCCGCGGCTGTTATTGATCAGGCAGGCGCCGGGCTTCATGGCCGCGATCTCCGCCGCCCCGATCATCCCCGCCGTCTCCGGCGTCTCGGGCACGTGCAGGCTGACTACGTCGCTCGCCGCCAGCAGCTCGCGCAGGCTTCCAGCCGGCTCGGTGTTGCCGTGACGCAGCTTGTCCGTGCGGTCGTGGTATAGAGCACCCGCATCCCCATCGCTTCCGCCAGCGTCGAGAGTTGGCTGCCGATGTTGCCGTAGCCGACGATGCCGAGCGTCTTGCCGCGGACCTCGTGTGCGCCGATGGCCGACTTCTCCCACCCGCCCGCATGCGCCGCAGCCGATCGCGAGACGACTTGGCGCAGCAGCATGACGATCTCGCCCACAACCAGCTCGGCCACACTGCGCGTGTTGCTGAAGGGCGCGTTGAACACCGGCACGCCTCGCGCGCGGGCTGCGGCGAGATCCACCTGATCGGTGCCGACAGAGAAGCAGCCGACCGCGAGCAGGGGTCCGCCCGCGGCGTCGAGCGCCGCCGCATCCAGCCGGGTGCGGGAGCGGATCCCGAGCAGGTGGACGCCCTCGCCCAGCGCGCGGGCGAGCGCGTCCGCGTCCATCGCGCCGGGCACGCGGCGGACGGCGATGCCCGCGTCCTCCAGCAGGGCGGCGGCGCTGTCGTTCACGCCTTCCAGCAGGAGGGCTCGGAGGGGCGGTTTCGGGTTGGGCATGGGCTTCGTAGAGGGGCTGCAGCGCCTATCCGGGCGCGGCAACCGTTGCGGCTGCCGCGTGCCCGTGCGCGGCGGAGAAGGCGTGCGCCTCCGGCGCCGTCTCGAATACGTGCGGATACCGTTGGCGAAATCAGGCAGGCTCTAAAACGGTCCGAACTATGTGTGCTACAGTTGGGCGACTTAAGAATAGTTTGCTAGAATTGTCCGATTCCAGGTTATGTCGTCAACCAAATTTCCCGCAGCAGTTTATGCGGCTGGGCAGTCCGGTGACTTCGCCAACGGTATCCGTGCGGTTTTAGGCGGCGCTCGGTCAATCCTGCGCCCAGCTTGAGCCGCATGAATGCAGTGGTCGTGTAACGGGATGCTGTCGTGTAGTAGCGGTCCTCTAGGTAGGAGATCATCGAGAACCAAGCGTCGGACACCGCCGGGTCCAGCGTGAACCCGTCGTAGTTGACCACCAGCGCGATTTGCTTGCCGATGGCCCGGCAGCGGCTCTCCACCTCGCGGCGCACCAGCTCCACATCGTCTGTCGTGCGGACCTGGAAGCCCTCGTAGTTGATGAAGAGCGTATTTCGGTCCGGATCGTAGGTGACGCGATCGGTGATGCCCAGGCCGAGCAGTGTCTGTTCCATCCCCATCGGCTCCGGCCGGAACAGGCGGCCGTCCATCGGCTTCGGGTCGCGCACGATAGGGCGGAAGCCCATATGAGCCAGGATGTCGCGCCCGATATCGATGCCGGGCGCCACCTCCGTCAACTCGACGCCCTCGGCCGTGCGGCGCAGCACGCAGCGCTCCGTCACGTACAGCACGGGTTGCCCGGTCTCGCCGGCCAGGCCGCCGCTGAAGGTGATCTGCTCAACCTGCTCGATGAACTTGTGGGACCGACCTTCGTGCACGATGCGGAGTTGTCCATCCTCGATCGCGATGACCAGGCCGCCCGCGGTGAAGGCGCCAGTGAACACCACTTTGCGGGCGTTCTGGCTGATGTTGATGAACCCGCCTGCCCCGGCCAGGCGACCGCCGAACCGACTGACGTTGACGTTGCCCTCGCCATCCACCTGCGCCATGCCCAGCACGGCAAGATCCAGCCCGCCACCGTCGTAGAAGTCGAATTGCTGGTTCTGCTGGATCACCGCCTCGGGGCGTTGGTGCACTTGGCGGCTGGAGGTCGAGATAGCCCCAAACCCCCGACTGCTATGCGATGATCGGCTGGCGACGGACGGAATCTGGGCCTCCGGCCGCCAGCATCCGGTTCAGCA
>JBBSIT010000224.1:0-6741 GCA_038231995.1 Acetobacterales bacterium
CAGCTTGAACCTCAACGCGCTGAATAAGGTGGGCTAGAGCAGCATCAGATCAGTTGGAAGCGCTCTGCGGTGTCCAGCAAACCTCTCGGTTCGACGCCAACTGACCTGATAAAGCTGCTCTACTCTCAGGCAAGCAGAGCATGATCGAACAGATCATGCTCTAGCGCCTGCTCTACTTCGGCGTCTGGTCGCCCGGCGCGGTGTTGGCCGGCTCGCTCGCGATCGGTTTGGGGCTCTCCAGGCCCTGATAGGCCCGGCGCACGGCGGTGATCGGGCTGGCGAAGAAGATGGACGTGAGCACGACGGCGAGCAGCAGCGACCCGCCGATGGCGGCCGCGGTCGGGTTGAAGCGCGGCGGCGGCTTGGGGTTGGCCGTGCCGGACTGGGCTTGCGACTGGGTCTGCGACGGGAGCTTGGACGCCATGGGATGCACCGGGCCTGGGTTGTGGGCTGACAACGCGCGCAGGCCTGCGCTGTTGCCGGGAAGCGCTGGGTAACGCTTCGCGCGCGGGGCGTCCAGGCACCGGGTAGCGGGTCAGTTCGAATCCGCGGAACGGCTTCCTAGAGCATCATCTGATCAAACGGGATCACCCGTCGGATAAAGATGCTCGCAAAAACAAAGCCTAGTGCGTGATCCGTGCGCCTATCAGCACGCATCACGCACTAGCCGCTTCCCCGTGCGGCCAGCTCTGGGAGCTTGCGGATATGAAGGTCCTGGAGGAACGGAAAGCGCGCGTAGCTATGAGCCTATTGCGGGATTTCCTGTGCGTGGTGGGCAAACATCAGCCATTTATCCCCGTGCTTTTCGAACATATTGGTGACTATCGTGGGACGGCTAGAGATCGGGGTGCCATCCTTCAGCTTGCTGCCGGTCCCGATCTCTTCTTTGCCAAACGCCCAAGCGCTATTGCCGTAGACGTGCACGTGCACGTCCACAGGCTTGAGGGAGAACTGTGCGAGGTTGCCGAAATTCCTAGCCAAGTAAGGCTGTATCGCCGTCCAGCCAGTCGTCGGTTCCTTCGCGCGAGGGCCGGCGAACGCGATGTAATCCTCGTGCGCCCACACCGTCTCCATGGACGGCATGTCGAGGGCCGTTTGTGCGGCATAAAAAGCATTGTTCGCCGCCGTCACGGCCGCAACATCATCTGTGGATTGAGCGAGCGCTGCCCAAGTTCCTAGAAGGAGCGCTGTCATCAGCGAGAAGCCGTGGGCTGTCCGACGTGCCATTTTCATTTTCCGCCTCCCCGTTCGGCATCGGTTCAGGTTGCGCGATGTGCGTGTCCGTACCGAGCCTGGAACGAATTACCATGGATCGGGCCGAACGGCAGTCTTATTCGGTTAAGGCATCGATCCTGGGCGGATTTCAAACCGACCGATACCAAGCGTCGAAACCCCTGGACACGGCGCATGGGATCGGCTAATGGCCCCGCTTCATCACGGAACGCGGGAGACCCTCGACTGCCATGCCAGGCGGTCCGGTCGGCTGTACCGCGGTCCCGTTGGCATAGGAGGCCAGGGATATGGCGAAGAAGATCGTCGGCTACATCAAGCTGCAGATTCCCGCGGGCAAGGCGAATCCGTCCCCGCCGGTCGGCCCGGCGCTGGGTCAGCGCGGGCTGAACATCATGGCGTTCGTCAAGGAATTCAACGCGTTCACCCAGGGCATGGAGCCGGGCACGCCGACGCCGGTGGTGATCACCGCGTTCGCCGACCGCACCTTCACCTTCGTGACGAAAACGCCGCCCAACACCTATTTCCTGAAGCGGGCGGCGGGCATCACCAAGGGCACGACGACGGCAGGCAAGGGCGCCGCGGTCGGCCGGGTGACGACGACGCAGCTGCGCGAGATCGCCGAGATCAAGATGAAGGACATGAACGCCAACGACGTGGACGGCGCCGTGCGCATGCTCGCCGGCAGCGCCCGCTCGATGGGTCTCACCGTGGTGGAGGGCTAGGTCATGGCGCAGGGCAAGCGGCTCAAGGCCGGCTACGAGAGCTTCGACCGGACGGCGTCCTACCCGCTCCCCGAGGCGATCAAGCTCGTCAAGCAGAACGCGCGCGCGAAGTTCGACGAGACGGTCGAGCTGAGCATGAACCTCGGCATCGACCCGCGCCACGCCGACCAGATGGTGCGCGGCCTGCTGAGCCTGCCGAACGGCACGGGCAAGACGCTGCGGGTCGGCGTGTTCGCCCGCGGCGCCAAGGCGCAGGAAGCGCTGGACGCCGGCGCCGACGTGGTGGGCGCCGAGGACCTGGCGGAGCGGGTGCAGGCCGGCGAGTTCGGCTTCGACCGCTGCATCGCAACACCCGACATGATGGCGCTCGTCGGCCGCTTGGGCAAGATCCTCGGCCCGCGCGGGCTGATGCCCAACCCCAAGCTCGGCACGGTGACGATGGACGTGCGCGGCGCGGTCACGGCCGCCAAGTCCGGCCAGGTCGAGTTCCGCGCGGAGAAGGCCGGCATCGTCCACGCCGGCATCGGCAAGGCCAGCTTCGAGGACGACAAGCTGCTGGAAAATATTCGGGCCTTCGTGGACGCGATCCAGAAGGCCAAGCCCACCGGCGCCAAGGGCACCTACGTGCAGAAGGCCTCGGTCAGCTCCTCCATGGGACTCGGCGTGCGGGTGGACGTGGCGAGCCTCCCGGCCTGACGAGATTCGCCGGGTCCTAGGACCCGGCGCACAGGAGGGGGCTCGCCCCCTCCGAACCTGTCCGAGACCGCACGTCGCCCCCAGGAACGCAAGTCCGTGGGGGCAGTAAAGGGCCGAGAGGTCCGCGCGCGGGAGACGGGGAAGCTGAGATGACCTGGGTGGGTTTCCACGCGGGCGCCCTGGCGGTTCCGGCTACAGGGCCTGGAGCGTATTTCCGGGCCGCGGACAGGCGAGCCGGGCCGGTGCTGTCGCATCGGCCCATGGGCAACCCGGCGGGGCGCGGTCCAAACGCGCCGCGCTTGCGGGCGGACCAGCAAGTCTGGTCCCCCGGTAGGAGTCGAGTAGTGGACCGTACGGAGAAGCGGGAGTTCGTCGCCGCACTCGGTCAGGTGTTCGCAGAGACGTCGATGGTGGTCGTGACCCAGAACAATGGGATGACGGTCGCCGAGGTGTCCGACCTGCGGCGCAGGATGCGGGCGTCGGGGTCGACCTTCAAGGTCGCAAAGAACCGGCTGGCCGCCCTTGCCCTTGATGGGACCCGGTTCGACGGCATCAAGCCCATGCTGAAGGGACCGACCGCGCTCGCGTGGTCGATGGACCCAGTGGCTGTGGCCAAGGCTGCCGTCGATTTCGCCAAGATCAACGAGAGGTTCGTCGTGATCGGCGGCGCCTTGGGCACCCAGACGCTGAATGCGGACGGGATCAAGGCGCTGGCCGACCTGCCGTCGCTGAACGAGCTGCGCGCCAGGCTGGTGGGGATGGTTCAGACCCCCGCCACGCGGATCGCCGGCATCCTGCAGGCGCCGGGCGGACAGCTCGCGAGGGTCTTCGGGGCCTATGCGAACAAGGACAAGGCGGACGCCGCCTGAAAGCGGCCTGAAATGAGCGCAAGCGCCGGCACCGGCCTTGCATGGAACCACCCAGGGACTAGATTAAGGACACGCACACATGGCTGATTTGGCAAGGATGGTGGACGAGCTGTCCGCCCTGACCGTTCTGGAGGCGGCTGAGCTCTCCAAGATGCTCGAGGAGAAGTGGGGCGTTTCGGCCGCAGCACCGGCCGCCGCCGCTGCCGCCCCGGCCGCCGCGGCTGCCGCGCCGGTGGAGGAGCAGACCGAGTTCACGGTGGTCCTCGCCACGGTCGGCGAGAAGAAGATCAACGTGATCAAGGAGGTCCGGACGATCACCGGCCTCGGCCTCAAGGAGGCCAAGGATCTCGTCGAGGGCGCGCCGAAGACCGTCAAGGAAGGCGTGAACAAGGAAGAGGCCGACAAGCTGAAGAAGCAGTTGGAAGAGCAGGGCGCTACTGTCGAGATCAAGTAGCTATCTTGCCCCGGCCGGCTCCCTAGGGAGCCTGCCGAGGTGTTGAGAGGGATGCGGGCGGGAACCCACTGGTTCCGGCCCGCTAACCTGTTGCCGGAAGGCTAGGGCGCACGGCGCCGCCTTCCGGGCTGATGCCTAGCGGCTTCACCCTGATTGGACGCGCTCTTGCGTTCAGTCAGGGTGAGTAGCCGCTAGAAACAAAGGCTAGAGCGTTTCCACCCTAAGTGGAACCGCTCTAGCAACCCGGGCGGCCGGGGAGATCGGGGCCGCGGACGTGCCGGGCTGTGGGGAGGCGGGGTAAGCCTCCAGAACTTTAGGTCAAGGACGGGCGATGAACGCGATCACTAGGTCGTTCACGGGACAGAAGCGCATCCGCAAGAGCTTCGGGCGGATCCCCGAAGTGGCGCCGATGCCCAATCTGATCGATGTGCAGCGCTCCAGCTACGAGTCGTTCCTGCAGATGAACGTAGCCCCTGACAGCCGGACGCAGACCGGGCTGCAGGAGGTCTTCAAGTCGGTCTTCCCGATCGACGATTTCGCCGGCCGCGGCCGGCTGGAGTTCGTCTACTACGAACTCGAGGAGCCGAAATACGACGTCGAGGAGTGCATCCAGCGCGGCATGACGTTCGCAGCGCCCCTGAAGGTGATCCTGCGCCTGATCGTGTGGGACCTCGACGAGGACACCGGCGCGCGCAGCATCCGCGACATCAAGGAGCAGCCGGTCTACATGGGCGACATGCCGCTCATGACCGATAACGGCACCTTCGTGATCAACGGCACCGAGCGCGTCATCGTCAGCCAGATGCACCGCAGCCCCGGCGTGTTCTTCGACCACGACAAGGGCAAGACGCACAGCAGCGGCAAGTACCTGTTCACCGCCCGCATCATCCCCTATCGCGGCTCCTGGCTCGACTTCGAGTTCGACAGCAAGGACCTCGTCTACATCCGCATCGACCGCAAGCGGAAGCTGCCGGCCAGCACCCTGCTGTACGCGCTGGAGAGCCGCGCCACCGAGGCGCTGCGCGCCGCACGCGCGGCCCAGGGCGAGACGCTCGACATCAGCGAGATCAAGGGCATGGATGCCGAGGAGATCCTCGGCCACTTCTACGGCCAGGTGGTGTTCACCCGCACGCCGAAGGGCTGGGCACGCCCGTTCGACGCCGAGGCCTATCGCGGCATCACGCTCGCCGAGGCGCTCGTGGACGCCGACACCGGCGAGGTCGTCGCCGAGGCGACCACCAAGCTGAACACCCGCACCGCCAAGCGGATCGCGGAGAAGACCAGCACCGTGCTCGTCGGCCGCGCCGACCTGCTCGGCCGGTTCGTCGCCATCGACCTCGTGAACGGCGAGACCGGCGAGATCTACGCCGAAGCCGGCGAGGAGCTGGCCGAGGCCCGGCTGGCCGCCCTTGAGGAAGCCGGCATCGACCGGTTGCCGACGCTCGCGGTCGATCAGTCCAACGGCCCGTGGATCCGCAACACGCTCGCGGTGGACAAGAACGCCAACCGCGAGGACGCGCTGATCGACGTCTACCGCGTCATGCGACCGGGCGAGCCGCCGACACCCGAGACGGCCGAGGCCCTGTTCCGCGGCCTGTTCTTCGACGCCGACCGCTACGACCTCTCGGCCGTGGGCCGGGTCAAGATGAACATGCGCCTCAGCCTCGACGCCGAGGACACCGTGCGCGTGCTCCGCAAGGAGGACATCCTGCGCACGGTCAAGATCATGTGCGAGCTGAAGGACGGCCGCGGCACGATCGACGACATCGACAACCTCGGCAACCGCCGGGTGCGTTCGGTGGGCGAGCTGATGGAGAACCAGTACCGCGTCGGCCTGCTGCGCATGGAGCGGGCGATCCGCGAGCGCATGGGCTCGGTCGATATCGACACAGTGATGCCGCACGACCTGATCAACGCCAAGCCCGCGGCAGCCGCGGTGCGCGAGTTCTTCGGCTCGTCCCAGCTCAGCCAGTTCATGGACCAGACCAACCCGCTCAGCGAGGTGACGCACAAGCGCCGCCTGTCCGCGCTCGGACCAGGGGGGCTGACCCGTGAGCGCGCCGGCTTCGAGGTGCGCGATGTGCACCCGACGCATTACGGCCGCATCTGCCCGATCGAGACGCCGGAAGGGCCGAACATCGGCCTGATCAACAGCCTCGCCACCTACGCCAAGGTGAACAAGTACGGCTTCATCGAGACGCCGTACCGCCTGGTGAAGGACGGCACGGTGCAGGAGGGCTGGAAGTACCTCTCGGCCATGGAGGAGGAGAAGCTCGTCGTCGCGCAGGCCGATGCGCCGACCGACTCCGCCGGGCACTTCTCGGACGAGCTGGTCTCGGTCCGCCGCCAGGGCGACTTCCGCCTGGTGCGGCCGGACGAGGTGACGGCCGTGGACGTGTCGCCGCGCCAGCTCGTGTCGGTCGCGGCAGCCCTCATCCCGTTCCTGGAGAACGACGACGCGAACCGCGCGCTCATGGGCTCGAACATGCAGCGCCAGGCCGTGCCGCTGATCCAGGCGGACGCGCCGCTCGTGGGCACGGGCATGGAGGCGGCCGTCGCGCGCGACAGCGGCGCCACCATCGTCGCCCGCCGGCCCGGCGTCGTGGACCAGATCGACGGCGCCCGCATCGTCGTGCGCGCCACCGAGGAGGACGGCACCACCCGCGGCGTCGATATCTACCGCCTCCGCAAGTACATGCGCAGCAACCAGAGCACCTGCATCAACCAGCGGCCTCTTGTTAAAGTAGGCGACCGGGGGGGGGAGGGC
>JBBSIT010000225.1:0-6710 GCA_038231995.1 Acetobacterales bacterium
ACGACGTCCCGGGCCTGGTTGTAGAAGGTGCGCAGGTCGCCCTCGGCCAGCGCGGGCGAGGACGCGAGCGCGCGCAGCGTCGCCTGCTGGCCGGTCAGCTCGCGGTCGAGCGCCTCCACCGTGCGCGTCGTGGCGGCCTGCGCCTCGACCGCCAGCCGCGCCCGCTCGGACGTGGCGATGCGCCCCAGCAGCACGGCCGAGAACAGCAGGCCCGGCAGCACGAGCGCCGACACGAGCAGCACGAGGAAGGCGCCCACGGGCCATCGCCGCACGCTGGCGGCCGATCCTGGCAAGACCGATCCTGGCAGGGGCGATGCGGGTTGGGACTTCCGGGGCACACAGCGGCCTACCACCTCGCCCGGCGCGGGGGAACCGGGGGCGCGCCCTCTTGCATCCTGTCGCCCGCGGCGGAGGGGCGACGCTTTACGCCCCGCGCACGGGGGGCTAGGCAGCCAGGATGCCCCACGATCCGCATATCCCGCCGGCCATTCCCCGGGCTGCGCTCGTCACCGGCGGCGCCAAGCGGATCGGCCGCGCGGTCGCCCTCGCGCTGGCCGAGGCCGGGTTCGCCGTCGCCATCCACTGCCGCGGGAGCCGGACGGAGGCCGAGGCGGCGGCCGAGGCGGCGCATGCCTACGGCGTAGGGACCTGCGTGCTGCAGGCGGACCTCGCCGACGAGGCGGCGGTGGAGGCGCTGCTGCCGGCGGCGCAGGCAGCGCTCGGCCCCATCGGGGTGCTGGTCAACAACGCCAGCACCTTCGAGCGGGACGAGTGGCATGACGCCACCCGCGAGAGCTGGGACCGGCACATGGAGCCGAACCTGCGCGCGCCCTTCGTGCTGACCCAGGCCTTCGCCCGCGCCCTGCCCGGCGCCGCCGAGGGCTGCGTGGTGAACCTGCTCGACCAACGCGTCTGGTCGCTGACGCCGCATTTTGTGTCCTACTCCGTGTCCAAGGCAGCGCTCTGGGCGCTCACGCAGACGATGGCGCTGGCGCTGGCGCCCCGCATCCGGGTCAACGCCATAGGACCCGGCCCGGCGCTGCCCAGCCCGCGCCAGACCGACGCGCAGTTCGCCCGGCAATGCGCCTCCGTCCCGCTTGGCCATGGCACCAGCCCGGAGGAGGTGGCGCGCGCCGTGCTGGCTATTCTGGCGCTGCCGGCGCTGACCGGGCAGATGCTGGCGCTGGACGGCGGGCAGCACCTGCAATGGGCGCCGCGGCCCGGCGGGGGAACGGACGAATGAGCATGGGCGGCATCGCCGACGCGCGGGCCGGGGTGCGCCACGTGTTCCTGCGCGACATGGTGCTCGGCGCCCGGATCGGCATCTACGCGCACGAGCACGCGGCGGCCCAACGCATCCGCGTCAACATCGACCTCGGCGTGGATGAGGGGACCGGCGGTGGCGACGAGCTGTCCCGCGTGGTGGACTACGAGCGCGTCGCCGACACGGTGCGCGGCCTGGTGGCCGAGGGACATGTGAAACTGGTCGAGACCCTGGCCGAGCGCATCGCCCAGGCCTGCCTGGATGATCCGCGCGTGCGGCTCGCGCGCGTCCGGGTCGAGAAGCTCGACGTCGTCCCCGACGCGGCCTCGGCCGGCGTCGAGGTGGAGCGGATGCGGGGCTGATCGGCCACACCCGGCAGCAATCCTGGATTTGTCCACCACTCCCCCTGGACTCCCAATGATTCCCGCAACATGCGGCTCCATGCTGATTCCTGCATACATTGGGCGCAACAAGTCATGCGAAAACAATCGGTTAGAGGATTGCACATTTATTGGGCAATGCCGCGATCTCCGCGGGAATCCGCCGCGCGGAGGAGTCCGTCCGCGGCCCGCCCACAGAGTTGTCCACAGCTTCCGTGGATTGTTTGGCGAGGCCGGGCCGAGCGGGCTTGAGCTTTGCGCCCGCCCCGCCCTACTGACGGACGATGGACCAGGAACAGAATAGCGGCGAAGCCCGGGGCAATGGCCCCCGCGGCGTCGAGGTGATCGAGCGGGCGCTCGCCACCATGCCGCTGAGCCCCGGCGTCTATCGGATGCTGGATGGGCGAGGCGGTGCGCTCTACGTCGGCAAGGCCAAGAGCCTGCGCAAGCGGGTCTACAGCTATACGCAGGTCGCCCGATTGAACGAGCGGCTGCGGCGCATGGTGTCCGAGACGGCCTCGATGGAGATCGTCACCACGCACACCGAGGCGGAAGCGCTGCTGCTGGAGGCGAACTTTATCAAGCGGCTCAAGCCGCGCTTCAACATCGTGCTGCGCGACGACAAGAACTACCCGTGGCTGGTGCTGACCGAGGACCATCCCTACCCGCAGATCGCCAAGCATCGCGGCGCGCGGACGCGCAAGGGCAGCTATTACGGCCCGTTCGCCTCGGCCTGGGCGGTCAACCAGACCGTGAACGCCATGCAGCGGGTGTTCCTGCTGCGCTCCTGCCAGGACACGGTGTTCGCCAACCGCTCGCGGCCGTGCCTGCTGCACCAGATCCGCCGCTGCTCGGCGCCCTGCGTCGGCCGGGTCAGCCAGGAGGAGTACGCCCGGCTGGTGGCGCAGGCCAAGAACTTCCTGGGCGGAAAGGCGAGCACGGTGCAGAAGGAGCTGGCCGCCGAGATGGAGCAGGCGGCGGAGGTGCTGGAGTTCGAGCGCGCCGCCGCCATCCGCGACCGCATCCGCGGGCTGACCCACGTGCAGGGCACCGCCGTCATCAACCCGGCGAGCCTGGCGGACGCCGATGTCGTCGCCGCCTGGCAGATCGGCGGGCAGACCTGCATCCAGGTGTTCTTCATCCGGGGCGGGCGCAACAACGGCAACCGCGCCATGTTCCCGACCCATCCGCGGGACGCGGAGGCGAGCGACGTGCTGACGGCGTTCCTCGGCCAGTTCTACGAGGACAAGCCGCCGCCGCCCGCGGTGCTGCTGAACCACGACCTGCCGGAGCGAGAGCTCGTGGCGGAGGCGCTCGGGATCAAGGCGGGCCGCCGGGTCGAGCTGACGGTGCCGCAGCGGGGCGAGAAGCGCGCGGTGGTGCTGCACGCCGAGACGAACGCGCGCGAGGCGCTGGAGCGCAAGCTGGCGGAGTCGGCCGGGCAGGCGAAGCTGCTGGAGGGCGTGGCCGCCGTGTTCGGCCTTGCGGCCACGCCGGAGCGCATCGAGTGCTACGACAACAGCCACATCATGGGCGCCCATGCCTACGGCGTGATGGTCGTCTCGGGGCCCGAGGGGTTCATCAAGAACGCCTACCGCAAGTTCGGCATCCGTGGCCCGATGGCGCCGGGCGACGACTTCGCGATGATGCGCGAGGTGCTGGAGCGCCGGTTCGGCCGAGCCGCGCGCGAGCAGGCGGCGAGCGAGGGCGGCGAGGGCGCGGCGCCCGCCCTGCCCGACCTCGCGCTGATCGACGGCGGCGCCGGCCAGCTCTCGGCGGCGCGAGGGGTCATGGCGGACCTGGGCATGCACCAGGTCCCGCTGGTCGCCATCGCCAAGGGACCGGACCGCGACGCCGGGCGGGAGTGGTTCCACATGGAGGGCCGCCCGCCGTTCCAACTGCCGCCGCGCGACCCGGTGCTGTACTACCTGCAGCGCGTGCGCGACGAGACGCACCGCTTCGCCATCACCACGCACCGGGCGGGGCGCAGCAAGGCGATCGTCACCAGCGAGCTCGACGAGGTGCCCGGCGTGGGCGCCGCCCGCAAGCGCGCGCTGCTCAACCATTTCGGCTCGGCGCGCGGGGTGAAGGGCGCCGGCCTCGCCGACCTCGAGGCGGTGCCGGGCATCAACCGGGAGACGGCGCGGCGCATCTACGCCCATTTCCATCCCGGCGCGCGGCTGGACGCGGTATCGTAGCCGCGAGGACTCGGGAGGAAGCATGAACCAGATCGACCTGAACGGCCGCGTGGCCGTCGTCACCGGCGGCGCGCGCGGCATCGGGCGCGCCATCGCCGAGCGCATGATCGCGTCGGGCGCCGCCGTCGCGCTGTGGGACCTTGACGCGGCGGCCATGACGGCGACCGCGGCCGAGCTGGGCGGCGACGTCAGCACGCATCAGGTCGAGCTGACCGACGAGGCCGCGGTGCGCGCCGCCGCCGAGGCCACCGTAGCCCGGCACGGACGCATCGACATCCTGGTGAACAACGCCGGCATCACCGGCGGCAACGCGCCGACCTGGGAGCTGCCGGCTTCGTCCTGGCGCCAGGTCATCGAGGTGAACCTGGTCGGGCCGTATCTCGCCTGCAGCGCGGTGCTGCCGGGCATGATCGAGCGCAAGTATGGCAGGGTGGTCAACATCGCCTCGGTCGCGGGCAAGGAGGGCAACCCCAACGCATCGCATTACAGCGCGAGCAAGGCCGGGCTGATCGGGCTGACCAAGTCGCTCGCCAAGGAGCTGGCGGCGACCGGCGTGCTGGCGAACTGCATCACTCCGGCGGCGGCCAAGACCGACATCTTCGCGCAGATGACGGAGGCGCAGATCGGCTACATGCTGTCGAAAATCCCGATGGGCCGCTTCGTCGAGGTCGCCGAGATCGCGGCGCTGGCGTGCTGGCTGGCGAGCGAGGACTGCTCGTTCAGCACCGGCGCGGTATTCGACATCTCGGGCGGCCGGGCGACCTATTAGAGCGGTTGCACCCTCACCCAACGTGCAATTGCGTTCAATCGAGGTGAGCAGTCGCGAGCTGAAGGAGCAAAACTCGACCAGGCCCGGACTAGCATTACAGTTGCGTTTGCAACTTACGTTTCAGGTGCGAGCGTTGTGCGCTGGCCTGGTGCGCTCTTCGCCAGAGCGACCAGGCGATGATGTGAGCGGGCCGGATGCGTCATTGGGCCAGGCGCGTGGCGATGCGGCGGATTTCCTGGATCGACCACGGATGAGAGCGCGCGTCTGTGAGTCGAGCTTGATGGGGTTTGCGATGCGGCCGGCGCGTTCGCGTGATGGCGGATGGTGGCCATCATGGCGAACGCCAGCATGACCAGGGACACGTGGCGGTGCCAGCCGCGCCAGGACCGGGTCTCGTTGTGGTCGAGGCCGAACTCCGTCTTGGCGGCCTCGAAGCTGTCCTCGATGGCCCAGCGGTGGCCCTCGGCGGAGACCAGTGTCTCGACGCCCGTGCCCGACCCTGTCAGCTTCGCTGACATCCCGCCGGGGGATCGCTGCGCGATGGCACCATGTGGTGAAGTATGCGTGCTCGCCATCCGTGATGTTGCGCCGGATCAGCAGGCCGTGCGTCCAGGTGCCCGCGAGTGCATCGTTGAACTCGTCCGCGCCAAGGTCGGCCAGCTCCAGGTAAGCCCAGTCATACAGCCGCGGACCCTTCGTGCCCTCGCCGGCGGACAAGCGTCGCCATGCGTCAGGATCAAGAGCCTTTGCAATCCCCTAGGCCGTGCCGGCCACGGACAGCTTGCAGTTCCAGGAGTTGAACTGGTGCGTGGCGTTGACGCCCAGCACGGAGCCCTTGCCGGCACGGCGCAATGCCATCTCGATCTCGCCGACCCCGTAGATGCTGTCGGCAGCGACCCAACTGAACGGCACGCCGGCTCCGATGGCGCGCGCGATCATGCGCGCATCCAAGCGGGGTTTGGTGATGGGGTGATGGGGTGGACGCCCCCCGACGGCATCTATGTGCCAAGGTGGAGGTGTTGACCGACCACCTGAGGGAGGCGCCCGTGGGCCACGCTAGCACGATCGGACTGGACATCGCGAAGCACGTGTTCCAGGCGCATGGAGCTGATGCGGCTGGGCATGTCGTGTTCCGAAAGCGCTTGACGCGGGTGCGACTGGTGGAGTTCTTCGCGGCACAGCTACCCTGCGTTATCGCGATGGAAGCATGTGCCGGCGCGCATCATTGGGCGCGCGAATTCGGTAGGCTTGGCCATACGGTGCGCCTGATCCCGCCTGCCTACGTCAAGCCGTTCGTCAAGCGCCAGAAGAGCGACACCGCGGATGCCGAGGCGATCTGCGAGGCAGCGCAACGACCGACCATGCGGTTCGTGCCGGTGAAGACCGAGGAGCAGCAGGCGAGCGGCGTCGTGTTCCGGGCGCGCGACATGCTGGTGCACCAGCGCACGCAATGCATCAACGCCCTGCGCGGGCACATGGCCGAATATGGCCACGTCTTCCCGCAAGGGATCATGCATGTCGGCACCTTGATCGCACGGGTCGAGGAGCCTGATTGTCACTTGCCGGACAGCGCCAGACTGAGCCTGCGGGTGCTCATCGGCACCCTCACCGGCCTGGAAGCTCAGCTCAAGGAGCTGGATGCCGAGATCAATCGTCGCGCCAAGACCGACCCGGTGTCGCGGCGTCTCATGACGATACCCGGCATTGGCCCGATCGCGGCCACGGCAATCACGGCCTTGGTGCCGGCACCGGAGGGCTTCGGAGCGGGGCGCGACTTTGCGGCGTGGCTCGGGCTGACACCGCTGCAGAAATCGACCGGCGGTAAACAAAAGCTGGGAGCGATCTCGAAGTGAGGTGAGCGGACGATCCGGCGCCTGCTGATCCTCGGCGCGGCCGCGGTCATCCGTCAGGCCTGTATTCGCGGGGCTCCCGCCGGCTCGTGGCTGGCGCAGATGCTGCCGCGTAAGCCGAAGATGCTGGTCACCGTGGCGCTGGCCAACAAGACAGCTCGCATCGTCTGGGCCTTGCTGGTCAAAGGCGGCGAGTACAAAGCTCCGGTTCCGGCCGCGTAAGCTGGCTGGGACCGCCGAGGCGTAGGG
>JBBSIT010000226.1:0-6707 GCA_038231995.1 Acetobacterales bacterium
GCACCGTGCGCAATGGTGCTGGGGATCGCGCGGCGCTGCGGCAGGCCGTCGTGTTCGACACGGCCGCCATGCGCCGGCTGGAGGCGATCCTGCACCCGATGGTCCGCGCCGAGGAGCGCGCCTTTCTCGCCCGCGCGCGCCGGGCCGGGTGCCGCGCCGCGGTGCTCGACATCCCGTTGCTGCTGGAGACGGGCGGGGACCACCGGGTGGACCTGGTCGTGGTGGTGTCGGCGCCGCGCGCGGCTCAGCTCGACAGGGTCCGCAAGCGCCGGGGGATGACGCGGGCGCAGGCGGACGCCATTATCGCCCGGCAGATGCCCGACGCCGAGAAGCGCCGCCGCGCCGACCTGGTGGTGCGCACTGGCCTCTCCCGCAACCATGCCTTGCGCACCCTGCGGCGCTTCATCCGGGAATTGATCCCAGCCATCGCGCCGTGAGCCGGTTGACCGCCGCGCTTTGATTCCGGCATCGTAGCGTCTCGGCGGCGTCGTCGATGAAACCATCGTTGAGGAGATTGTCATGAGGCCAGAGCGCGTCACACAGGGCTGCGTGGCAGCGATCATGTGCCTGTTCGCCGCCACGGCCACGGCTCAGGACGCTGACCCGCAGGCCATCGTGGACGCCCTGTTCGCCGTGGGCGGCAAACACCCGCACGTGCGCGCGAGCGGGGCGAAGGGGGTCTGCGTGACGGGCACGTTCACTCCCTCTGCCGTGGCCGCGGGCCTGTCGAAGACCCCGCAATTCACGAGCGCCAGCCCGGTGACGGCGCGCTTCTCGATGGGGGGCAGCAACCCAGGCGTTTCGGACAAGACGAAGCCCGCGACGCGCGGCTTCGCCATGCGCGTCGGAGACTCGGCGGGCAGCATGGTCCTCGTCCTGATCTCGGCCCCGGTCTTCACCACCAAGACCCCGCAGCAGCTTCCGGAATTCCTCACCGTGCGGCTGCCAGGCCCCGACGGGAAACCCGATGCCGACAAGATCAGGGCGTTCACGGTTGCCAACCCGGAGACGGGCCGGCAGGCGGCCTGGCTCAACGCCCGCCCAGTCCCGGCGAGCTACGCAGGCGTGGATTACTGGGCCGTGCACGCCTACACGCTGACCAACGGCCGGGGGGAAGCCAAGGTGGCGAAGCTCAAGGCCGTCGCCGCCGCGGGCCAGCTCGGCCTCACCGACGACGAGTTGAAAGCGAAGCCGGACAGCTTCTATGCGGACGAACTGCGGGAGCGGCTCGGCAAGGGACCGGCCGCCTTCGACATCGTTGCGGTGCTCGGCGAGGCGGGAGACCCGACCGACGACGCCACGGCGACCTGGCCGGAGGCGGACCGCAAGTCGGCAAAACTCGGCACGGTCGCGATCTCGGCGATCGCGCCAGCCGCTATGAGCGACGCGGCGACCTTCGATCCCGTCGTCGAGCTGCCCGATGGCGTTGCCGGCCCGGCGAACGATCCCATGTTCGAGATACGCTCGCCGACCTACGCCATCTCCTTGTCCCGGCGCATGCAGTAAGCGGATGCAATCTGGATGAGCCGTGCCGTGCTGTTCGACACCGAGACCACCGGGCTCGACCCGCTGACTAGCGACCGCGTGATCGAGGTGGCGGCGCTGGAGCTGGAGCGCGACTTGCCGACCGGGCGGCACTTCCACGCCTTCATTGACCCCGAGCGCGACATCCCGGAGGAGGCGACGCGGGTGCACGGGATGACCCGCGCCGACCTGCGCGGCAAGCCCCGCTTCACCGAGGTGGCGGACGCGATGCTGGAATTCATGGGCGACGATCCGCTGATCGCCCACAACGCGCCGTTCGACTTCGGCTTCCTCGATGCCGAACTCGCCCGCCTGCGCCGCCCCGCGTTGGACCGCGGGCGCATGATCGACACGCTGGCGATGGCCAAGGCGCGCTTCCCCGGCATGCCGAACAGCCTGGACGCGCTGTGCCGCCGCTTCGGCATCGACCTGTCCGAGCGCACGTCGCACAACGCGCTGCTGGACTGCCGGCTACTGGCCGAGGTCTATGTCGAGCTGACCGGCGGCCGCCAGCGCGGCCTGTCGCTGGCGTCCGAGGCGGAGGCGTCGTTGCCGGTCGTCTCCTACCAGCTCTCAGGCACGCGCACGCCGCGTTTGGTGCAGCCAACCGCCGCGGAACTCGAGAGGCACGCCGCCTTCGTCGCCGGGCTCAAGGACCCGGTCTGGGCGAAGTGATGATTTAGGCGTTGGCGACCGGTCCCTGCGCCCGGCGGCTCTGCCACAGGGCCACGAAGTCGATCGGCTGCAGCAGCACCGGCGGGAAGCCGCCATCGCGCGTCACGTCGGCAAGGATGTTGCGGGCGTAGGGGAACAGCAGCCGCGGGCACTCGACCAGCAGCACCGGCTCCACCGTCTCCGCCGGGATGCCCGACAGCGTGAACACGCCGGCATAGGCCAGCTCGGCGATGAACACCGGGCGCTGCGCGGCGCCGTTGGTCTCGGCCGGCTGCTCGGTCGCCTCCGCCTTGATCGCGAGCGTGACCTCGAAGATGTCCTGCCCCTCGGTGATCCGGCGCGCCTGCACGTCGAGGTTGATGTTGACGTTGGGCTGGCTGCGCAGCGTCGAGTAGATCTCCGGCGCGCCGGGCACCTCGAAGGACAGGTCCTTCACGTACTGGACGTTCACGACCAGCGGCGGGACCTGCTGCTGTGCGTCCTGCGGCGGGATGGTGGAGGTATCGGACATTGGGGGCTCCATTGGGCTCGGGCGATGCGGCGCGCCGGTAGCACGGGCGCGCCGGACGCGCCATCCTGTCTGGCTTCTATCGGTGCCTCTCCCTACATTGATGCGATGCTCCAGACCCGCCCTCGCGTCGCCCTGTTCGTCACCTGCCTCGTGGACCTGCACCGCCCCACCGTGGGCTTCGCCGCCATCCGGCTGCTGGAGCAGGCCGGCTGCCAGGTCGAGGTGCCGCGCGCCCAGACCTGCTGCGGCCAGCCCGCCTACAACAGCGGGGACCGCGCGACGGCGCGAGACATCGCCCGCGGCGTGCTCGATGCGTTCGGCGGCTACGACTACGTGGTGGCGCCCTCCGGCTCGTGCGCCGGCATGCTCCGGCACCACCTGCCGCATTTGTTCGATGACGACCCCAACTTGCGCGCCCGGGCCGACGCGCTAGGGGCGCGCACCTACGAGCTGGTCCAGTTCCTCACCGACGTGCGCGGGATGGAAGGGGTGCCCGCCGCCTACGCCGGCACCGCGACCTATCACGATAGCTGCGCCGGCCTGCGCGAGCTGGGCGTCAAGGCGCAGCCCCGCGCGCTGCTGCGCACCGTGGACGGGCTGTCCCTCGCCGAGATGGCCGACCCGGAGGTGTGCTGCGGCTTCGGCGGCACGTTCTGCGTGAAGTATCCCGAGATCTCGACCCGCATGGTTACGGACAAGGCGGTCGACATCGCCGCCACCGGCGCCGACACCTTGCTGGCCGGCGACATGGGCTGTCTGCTCAACATGGCCGGCCGGCTGCACCGCGAGGGCAGCCCGGTGCGCGTCCGTCACGTGGCCGAGGTCCTGGCCGGCATGACGGCCGAAGTCCCGCCGATCGGAGACGGGCGGGGCTAGGGTCCCTCCGCCCGGCAATGATGGGCGCTGGCGCAATGCCTCCCGCGCGCTACATTAAAGGCTCAAGGAGCGCCCCATGCAGACCACCTCGCCAGCCTTCAAGTCGAACGCGCGCCACGCGCTGCGGGACGCCGGGCTGCAGAAGTCGTTGGCGCGCAGCAAGCCGATGTTCCAGGCCAAGCGCGCCGCCGCCGTGGCCGCGCTGCCGGAGTTCGAGCGGCTGCGCGACATCGGCCGCGACATCAAGAACCATGCGCTTGCCAACCTCGACTTCTACCTCGAGACCTACGCCGCCGCCGTGCAGCGCGCCGGCGGCACGGTGCATTGGTGCAGCACTGCCGACGAGGCGCGCGACGCCGTGCTCGCCATCTGCCGCAAGGCTGGCGCCCGCACCGTCACCAAGGGCAAGTCGATGGTCAGCGAGGAGCTGGGCATCAACGACCACCTGGAGCGGCACGGCATCACCCCGATCGAGACCGACCTCGGCGAGTACATCATCCAGCTCCGCCACGAGCACCCCAGCCACATCATCGCCCCCGCGATCCACCTGAACCGCGAGGACTGGGAGGCGCAGTTCCGCATCTCCCACACCGACCTGCCGGTGGACCGCGTGTTCACCGAGCGGCGCGACATCCTGACGGAAGCGCGCGGCAAGCTGCGCGAGCGGTTCCTGGCCGCCGATGTCGGCATCACCGGCGCCAATTTCCTCATCGCCGAGACCGGCAGCAGCGCCATCGTCACCAACGAGGGCAACGGCGACCTGACGCAGACCCTGCCTAGAGTGCACATAGCGCTCGCCAGCATCGAGAAGGTGGTTCCCACGCTGGAGGACGCGACGAGCCTGCTGCGCCTGCTGGCCCGCTCCGCCACCGGGCAGGACTTCTCCGTCTACACCACCTTCAGCACCGGCGCCCGCCGGCCCGGCGACCTCGACGGCCCCGAGGAATACCACGTCGTACTCGTGGACAACGGCCGCTCCTCCATGCTCGGCACCGAGTTCCAGGACATGCTGCGTTGCATCCGCTGCGCCGCCTGCATGAACCACTGCCCGGTCTATACCGCGGTCGGCGGCCACGCCTACGGCTCGGTCTATCCCGGGCCGATGGGCAGCGTGCTGACGCCGGGCCTCGCCGGCGTGGACCAGGCCGGGCACCTGCCGAACGCCAGCACGTTCTGCGGCAAGTGCGAGAGCGTCTGCCCGGTGAAAATTCCCCTGCCCAAGCTGATGCGCCACTGGCGCGAGCGCGAGTTCGAGCGGCACCTGCAGCCGTCCGCCATCCGCACCAACCTCGCCCTGTGGGCCTGGTTCGCCAAGCGCCCGGCCGCCTACCGTCTGGTGACCCGCGCCGCGGTGGGCGTCATGGGCCTGCTCGGCCGCCGGCGCGGCAGCTTCTCCCGGCTGCCGCTCGCGGGCGGCTGGACCGGCGGCCGTGATCTTCCAGTGCCCGAGGGCGACACCTTCCAGGCGCGCTATGCCCGCATGCAGCGCGCGGAGCGCGAGGGTTGAGCAAGGACGCCATCCTCGGCGCCATCCGCCGCGGCCTGCGGCGCGGCCCGCTGCCCGACGACCAGGCGGCCATGCTGCGCACGCGGCTGGCGGCGCACCCGCGCCATCTGATCCCCGCGCGCAGCCGGGTCGCCCGCCCCGAGCAGGTCACCTTGTTCGTCCGCAACGTCGAGAAGGAGTTCGGCACGGTCGCCCGCGTGCCGGACGCGGACGCGGTGCCGGACGCGGTGGCGGAGTACCTCGCGGCGCAGAACCTGCCGAGCGAGCTCGTGATGGCGCCGCATCCGGAGCTGCGGGCGATGCCGTGGGACCGCCGTCCCCTGCTGCGCCTGCGCGAGGGGCGCGCCGCCGCCACCGACCTCGTGAGCCTGCAGCAGGCCTTCGCCGCCGTCGCCGAGACCGGCACGCTGATGCTGCCCTCGGCGCCCGAGCGCCCGACCACGCTCAACCTGCTGTCCGATACCGCCATCGTGGTGCTGCGCACCTCCCGCATGGTCGGCGCCTACGAGGAGGCGTGGGACCTGCTGCGCGCGGAGCGGACCGATGATCTCACCGGGGGGTTCATGCCGCGCAACGTCATGTTCGTCACCGGGCCATCCCGTTCCGCCGATATCGAGCAGACCCTGGAACTGGGCGCGCACGGGCCGCGCCGGGTGCACATCGTGCTGATCGAGGACGACCCGGCCGCCCTGCAGCCCGCCGCGCATTGACCCGGCGATGCGGATGGCGCGGCGCAGGGACCTGAGCGAGCACGACCGCGCGGCCTGGGCCAGCTATGTCCGCCACGTCGCCCCGCTGCAAGGGGTCACGATGCCCGAGGCCCCGCCCCTACCGGAGCCGCCCGCTCCCGACTTGGCGGCGTTCCGCGCAGCACCCCCGCCGCCCGCGCCGGTCCGCGCATCGCCACTTTCGATCGGCGCGCATCCGCCCGGCGTGGACAACGCCACCTGGGCCAAGTTCCGCACGGGCAAGCTGCCGGTCATGCGTACGCTCGACCTGCACGGCCGCACGGCGCAGCGCGCGTTCGTGGCGCTGCACACCTTCCTCGCCCGGGCGCATGCCGACCGGGTCCGCTGCGTCGAGGTCATCACCGGCCGCGGCGCCGGCGAGACCGGCGGCGTGATCCGCCGCGAATTTCCGCTCTGGCTCAACCTCGCCGAGCTGCGCCCCCTCGTGCTGGCGGCCGCCCACCCGCACGCGGCCAACCCCGGCTCGGTCCGGCTGCTCCTACGCAGGGTGCGGGGCGGCTGACGCCGAGGGTCCTAGCAGATGGTCGATTTGGGCGGGGAGCGGACGGACGGCGGCAATCACCAACCGCCGCGGGACGCTGATCTCACGTGCCGCGGACGGGGAACGTGAACCGCAGCAGGTCCGCGCCCTCGTCTCGCGGGAGCGATGGCGGGCCGGCGCCGGTCTCGGCGCGATCCGGCGCCGCGTGCGCGACGGCCGGAGACGGCACCGCCCGGGGCAGGGCGGCGCGGGCGCACAGCGCCTCGACATCCTGGGGCGTGCGGCGCTTCCAGGGATGGGTGCCGGGCATGGCTGCGAGGCCGAGGTCGCGGCAGATGTCGGCGATGATCTCGGCCACGGGCCGGCCGTCGATGTCGTCCTCGA
>JBBSIT010000227.1:0-6696 GCA_038231995.1 Acetobacterales bacterium
GAAGAAGTTCCAGCCGCGCTGCAGGTGGCGGATCAGGCTGTGCGCCTTGTACTGGGTCGCGACGCCAATGCGCCGGATGCCGGAGTTCAGCGCGTTGGAGAGGGCGAAGTCGATGATGCGGGACTTGCCGCCGAAATAGACCGCGGGCTTGGCGCGGATATCGGTCAGCTCCATGAGGCGGCTGCCGCGGCCGCCCGCGAGCACGTACGCCATCGCGCTGCGCGCGAGCGGGGAGCCCGCTTGGGACCTGGGTGCCATGCCGTGTTCCTCCCGCCGCGCGCGGGAGGCGCGGACTCGCTGCTCCCTGTTTACATCCCCGGGACCGGGATGCGCCAGATGTCGGCGGCGTATTCCGCGATGGTGCGGTCCGACGAGAACCAGCCGATGCGGGCGGTGTTGAGCACGCTGGCCCGCCACCAGCGCGCCGGCTCCCGCCACGCCGCGTCCACGGCCGCCTGCTGCTCGCAGTAGGAATCGAAGTCGGCCGCGATCATGAAGGTGTCGCGCTCGACCAGCGACTGCATGAGGTCGCGGTAGCGGTGGGGCTCGCCGGGCGAGAACACGCCCGAGCCGACCGCCTGCAGCGCCTGCCGCAGCGCCGGCGAGGCCGCGACGGCTTCGTGCGCGTCGAGGCCGCGCCGCCGCCTTGCCTCCACCTGGTCCGCCGTGAGGCCGAAGATGAAGATGTTGTCGGCGCCCACATGATCGCGGATTTCCACATTGGCGCCGTCCAGGGTGCCGATCGTCAGCGCCCCGTTGAGCGCCAGCTTCATGTTGCCGGTGCCGGACGCCTCCATCCCCGCCGTCGAGATCTGCTCGGACAGGTCGGCGGCCGGGATGATGAGCTCGGCCAGGCTGACGTTGTAGTTGGGCAGGAACGCGACGCGGAGCCGGTCGGCGACCGCCGGGTCGTTGTTGATCACCGCCGCGACATCGTTCGCGAGCCGGACGATCTGCTTGGCCCGCTGATAGCCCGGCGCTGCCTTGCCGGCCAGGATCTTCACCCGCGGCACCCAGTCCCGCGTCGGCTGCGCGCGGATGGTGTCGTACTGCGCCACGGTCTGCAGGATATTGAGCAACTGGCGCTTGTACTCGTGGATGCGCTTCACCTGCACGTCGAACAGGGCGCCGGGATCGACGGCGATTCCGATCCGCTCGGCGATCACGCGGGCCAGGACCTCCTTGCGCGCCCGGCGCTCGGCGGCGAACGCCACCTGGAACCCGGCGTCGTCGACATGCGCCTCAAGATCGGCGAGCGCGCCGGAGTCCCGGAGCACGCGCTCGCCCAGCGTGTCGGTCAGCAGGCGGGTCAGGCCGGGGTTGGCGCGATGCAGCCAGCGGCGGAAGGTGACGCCGTTGGTCTTGTTGCTGATCCGCCCGCCGTACATGGCGTCCATGTCGTGGAACACCGTCCGCCGGAGCAGGTCGGTGTGCAGTGCGGACACGCCGTTGACCGCGTGGGAGCCGAGGAAGGCGAGCTGCCCCATGCGGACCCGGCGCCCGTTCCGTTCGTCGATCAGCGAGGCGGCCGCCAGCGCGTCGTCGCTCGTGTGGCCGCAGCCGCGCGCGTGCTCCAGGTGGTGCCCGTTCAGCAGGTAGATGATCTGCATGTGCCGGGGCAGCAGGCGCTCCATCAGCGGCACCGCCCAGGTCTCGAGCGCCTCAGGCAGCAGGGTATGGTTGGTGTAGGAGAAGGTGCCGACCGTGACCTGCCACGCCTCCGCCCAGTCCAGGCCGTGCACGTCCACCAGCAGCCGCATCATCTCGGCGATGCCGATGGCGGGGTGGGTGTCGTTGAGCTGAATCGCCGCCTTGTCCGGCAAGGTGCGCAGGTCGCCGAACTGATCCAGGTGCCGGCGCATCAGGTCCTGCAGCGAGGCCGACGCGAAGAAGAACTCCTGGCGCAGCCGCAGCTCCTGCCCGGCGTCGGTGTCGTCGCCGGGATACAGCACGCGCGAGACCGCCTCGGTCCGCACCCGCTCGCGCATCGCGCCCACGTGGTCGCCGCGGTTGAACTCGTCGAGATGGAGCGGCGACGCGGCGCGTGCGGACCACAGGCGCAGGGTGTTGGCGTGGTTCGCGCCCCCGCTCGCCGGGGCGCCGCCGAGGATGGGGGTGTCGTAGGCGATGGCCGACAGGGTCTCGCCGGGCTGCCAGGCGTAGCTGACGCGCCCCTCGGCGTCGTGCTGCACGGCGACGGAGCCGCCGAAGCCGATGGGGTAGGCGACCTCCGCGCGCTCGAACTCCCAGGGGTTGCCGAAGTAGAGCCAATCCTCCGGCAGCTCCTCCTGCACGCCGTCGCGGATCACCTGGCGGAACAGCCCGTGCTCGTAGCGGATGCCGTAGCCGTAGGCGGGGATGCCCAAGGTCGCCATGCTCTCCATGAAGCAGGCGGCGAGCCGGCCGAGGCCGCCGTTGCCCAGCGCCGCGTCGGATTCCTGCTCGCGGATGCGGTCGAGGTCCACGCCGACGCCGGCGAGCGCCTCGCGCACCGTCTCGGTCAGGCCGAGATTGCCGATCGCGTCGAACAGCAGCCGGCCGATCAGGAACTCCAGCGACAAGTAGTAGACGCGCTTGCCGCCGTCCGCGTAGGTGCGCCGGGTCGCGTCGAACCAGCGGTCCACGACCGCGTCGCGCACGGTCAGCGCGGTGGCGACGAACCAGTCGCGCTCGTTCGCGGTGTCGGTCGACTTGCCGACGTCGTAGGCCAGCTTATCGAGGATGCGCCGCCGCAGCGCCGCCGCCTCGGTGGCGCCATCCGAGCTGCGGGTCCGGGCCGGATCGATGGGGGAGACGACTGCATCCATGCTCGAATTATCCATCTGGTCTCGTTAAGCCGAGGTTATCCGGCAACTGCGCCGATCTCGTGGCAGGCGAGCTTCTCCAGGGCGCGGACCAGGGCCGAGTGGTCCCAGGCGGCCCCGCCGGCGGCGGCGCAGGCGTTGAACAGCTCCTGGCAGATCGCGGTGTTCGGCAGGCTGACGCCGAGCTGGCGCGCGCCGGCGAGCGCCAGGTTGAGGTCCTTCTGGTGCAGCTCGATGCGGAAGCCGGGGTCGAAGGTGCGCCGGATCATGCGCTCGCCGTGCACCTCCAGGATGCGCGAGGTAGCCAGTCCGCCCATCAGGGCCTGGCGGACCTTGGCGGGGTCGGCGCCCGCCTTGGAGGCGAACAGCAGTCCCTCGGCCACTGCCTCGATCGTCAGCGCCACGATGATCTGGTTGGCGACCTTCGTGGTCTGGCCGTCGCCGTTAGCCCCGATCAGGGTGATGTTCTTGCCCATCAGCTCGAACAGGGGTTTGATCCGGTCGAACGCAGCCTGCGGCCCGCCCACCATGATCGTCAGGCTCGCGGCCTTGGCGCCGACCTCGCCGCCCGACACGGGGGCGTCGAGGTAGTCGCAGCCGAGTTCGTTGATCCGACGCGCGAACACCTTGGTCGCGACCGGCGAGATGCTGCTCATGTCCACCACGGTCTTGCCCGGCGACAGCCCTTCCGCGACGCTGTCGTGTCCGAACAGCACGGCCTCCACGTCCGGCGTATCCGGCACCATCGTGATGACCACCTCGGCGCGCTCGGCGACTTCGCGGGCCGAGCCGCAGGCAGTGGCGCCCTGGTCGAGCAATTCCTGCCGCACGGGCGAGCGGTTGTGCACGAACAGCCTGTGCCCGCCCGCCATCAGGTGCGATGCCATCGGCCTGCCCATGATGCCGAGGCCGATGAAACCGATGTCGCTCATGAGCGGCGCCTCCCAGTAGGTTCGGCGCCAGCATGGGGCCGCTCCGCTCCGCTGTCACGGGTTGGCGGACATGCGCGGCCCCGTCTTGCCGCATCGTGGAAGCGTTAGCATGATGAGGGGCAACAGGAGGCCGACCGATGCTGCTGACCGAGACCGCGAGCGGCGTCTACCCGATCGCGCCGACGCCGTTCCACCCCGACGGCCGGCTCGACATGGGCTCGATCGATCGGCTGTGCGAATGCTACGCCGGGCTGGGCGCTGCCGGCGCCACCGTGCTCGGCATCATGGGCGAGGCGCCGAAGCTGGAGGCGGACGAGTCGCTGCAGGTGGCGGAGCGCTTCATCCGCGGATTGGGCGGGCTGCAGACCATCGTCGGCGTGTCGTCGCCCGGGTTCGCCGCCATGCGCTCGCTCGCGCGCTCGGTGATGGACATGGGCGCCGCCGGCGTGATGATCGCGCCGTTGCCGCACCTGCGCACCGACGACGAGATCACCGGATATTTCGCCCAGGCGGCCGAGGCGATCGGGCCGGACGTGCCCTGGGTGTTGCAGGACTACCCGCTGACGCTTACTGTGGTGATGACGCCCGGCGTGATCCGCCGGATCGTGCAGGACAACCCGTCCTGCGTGATGCTGAAGCATGAGGACTGGCCGGGCCTGGAGAAGATCTCGGCGCTGCGCGGGTTCCAGGCCACCGGCACGATGCGGCCGATCTCGATCCTGACCGGCAATGGCGGCCTGTTCCTCGACTTCGAGATGGAGCGCGGCGCGGACGGCGCGATGACGGGATACGCCTTCCCCGAGATGCTGGCGGACGTGGTCCGCCTGCAGCAGGCCGGGCAGCGGGACGAGGCGCACGACCTGTTCGACGCGCACCTGCCCTTGCTGCGGTACGAGCAGCAGCCGCGGATCGGCCTCGCCGTACGCAAGTGGGTGCTGATGCGGCGCGGCCTGCTTACCAGCGACGCGCAGCGGAAGCCTGCGCCGGGGCTGTCCGCCCAGGCGCGCAGGGAAATCGACTATCTGCTGTCCCGGCTGGCCCGGCATGACTCCCGGGCCGCGGCCGCGCTCCCTGCCGCGGTTTCCTGACTTCCCCGCGCCTACGCCAGCGCGCTCCAGAGAAAGATCGGCCCGGCCGCGGCGATGGCGGCGCCCGCGCCGCGCAGCGCCAGGCCGGCCAGCGATGGGCCAGGCCGAGGACAATGCTGGCGGCGTGCAGCATCCCAGTCGCGGCCACGAAACCCAAGCTGTAGAGCAGGCCGTCGGCGCCCGCCGGAAGTTCCGCGCCGTGGGCGTGGCCATGGAATATCGCGAACGCCGCGGCCAGCAGCCCGGCTGCCCAATAGGCCGGTCGGGCCTCGAGCAGCACCACCGCGCCCAGCACCAGGGCGGAGAGGGCGATGCCGAGTTCGACGCCAGGCAGCGGCACGCCGAACAGAGCGAGCAGGCCGCCCAGGGCCATCACCACGGGAAAGGCGACCGGCAGCAGCCAGACCGCCCGTCCCCCGAGCTGTGCGCCCCACAAGCCCACGGCGACCATGGCGAGCACGTGGTCGAGGCCGGACACGGGATGCCCGAGGCCCACGAGGAAGCCGGCCGCTTCACCGCCGAAGGGGTGTGCGGACGTAGGCGTAGCAGAGAGCAGACAGGCGGTGGCTGCCCATGCCGAGGCATGGCGGATGCGGCGGATTACGGGGTTCACCTCCAGGAACACGTCAATTTACCGCGGCGCGGGCGCCGAGGCCGTGTACAGTGAAGGCCGGAGCGCGGCTCGTCCAGCGGCAACCTCGTCCCGCGCCGCTGCTTGAGCGGACCTGCGCGGCGCCCCGCCCTGCCGAATTCAGCCCTTCATCAGCTCGCGCGTGCGGTCGATCGCGCCGGAGCAGGACTTGTCGTTCTGGGAGTCCAGCATGCGGGCCTTCTCCAGCTCCACCTTGGCTTGCGACATGCGGTCGTTCGGCATGGCGGTGCTGCCCTGTCCGGGCGTCGTCTCGACCGAACGGTTCGACCCGGCGGACGCGACGGCAGCCGCGGTGGGCAGGCCTTCCTGCTGACGCCGGACGTCCTGCGGCGAGGTGGCGACCAGGTTCCCAACGGCCGCATTGACCTCCTTCGTGCCGGCCGTGCCGCCGACGCGGTTGTCGGACGACGTGCCGGTGGTGGCCGGCGGGGCAGGTTGGGCTGCTCCGGTCGGGGCGCTGCCGGGGTTCGAGCCGCTCAGCGTCCCAGTCGTCACCGGACCCATACTGGAGTTCTGGCTAAGCGTGCGGCCCAGCTCCGTGATCTGGTCCGAGCATGGCCCGGCGACGGCCAGGCCGGAGCCGAAGCTCAGGCACAGGCTGGTCAGTCCGAACAGGAGTTTACTGCGTGTAGCCATGGAGTCCCCCTCTGAATTTCTAGCTTGGGCCGACAACGCCGCTCCCGTGCCGGCGGTTGCAGGCACGGCGGAACGGTTTCCGTGCGGCGGCGGCTCGGCTAGAAACGAGCCGGTTGCCGCCCCGGAGATCGCCTGATGCCCGCCACCGCCGTCCGGTCCGTGCTGCTCCTCGCGCTGATGGGCGGCTGCGCGCCGGACTACTCGCCCGACACCTACTCCGGCAGCGCCGTCCAGCAGGCGAATAAGGTCGAGCAGGCCGTGGTGGTCGGCGTGCGGCAGGTGGGCGTCAGCGCGCAGGGCACGGTCGGCGGGGCGACGGGCGGAGCGGCCGGCGGGATCGCCGGGGCGCAGCTGCCCGGCAGCGGCGTGCGCACCGCGCTGACCGCGCTGGGCGGCACCGTGATCGGCGGCATCGTCGGCACCGGCATCGAGCGCGCGACCGGCGACACCACCGCGTTCGAGTACATCGTGCGCAAGGGCAACGGCGAGCTGCTGTCCGTGACGCAGAAGGACGCCGTGCCGCTGACGCTCGGGCAGCGGGTGCTGGTCATCGCCGGCGTGCAGGCGCGCATCGTGGCCGACTA
>JBBSIT010000228.1:0-6673 GCA_038231995.1 Acetobacterales bacterium
CACGCATCCGCTCGGTCGCCCTCAACATCCTGCGCGCCAAGGACGTCCAGAACGTCAGCCTCGCGCTCTACACCAACGCCGTCAGCTTCGACCAGCTGCTCGCCCTCGGCACGGCGTAATCAGAACTGAATGGCCCTGCTCCTTCATCGCGGTCCAGGAATCGCCTGTCCAACAGCCGGGAGATGGTATCTGGCGTGCCGCTCGATAACCCGGCTATCGGCAGACAAGCCGCCCGGTCACTGGACCGGCTCGCCCCGGCGCTGATCAGCATCCGTTCACAGCAACCGCAGCAGGAGGGGTGCTACGATCGCCGTCACGACGGCGTTCAGCCCCATGGCGATGCCTGAGAACGTCCCGGCGATCGGATCGACCGTGAACGCGCGCGCCGTGCCGATGCCGTGGGAGGCCAGGCCGACCGCGAATCCCCGGGCGGCATAGTCCTTGATCCCAAGTGCATTCATGAGGGGCGTCACCAGCACCGCCCCGATGATGCCGGTGGCGATGACCAGGACGGCCGTAAGGGCTGGTTCGCCGCCCAGTCCTTCGGCAATCGCCATCGCGACCCCGGCGGTGACCGACTTGGGCGCCAGCGAGACGAGCACGCTCCTCGGCATCCCGAACGACGCCGCGATCGCCAATCCCGAGGCGATCGCCGTCACCGAGCCGACGGCCAGGGCGGCCGCGATCGGCAGCAGATTGCGGCGCACCAGCGGCCAGTTGCGATAGAGCGGCACGGCGAGCGCGACCGTCGCCGGGCCGAGCAGGAAATGGACGAATTGCGCCCCGTCGAAATACGTCTTGTACTCCGTGCCGGTCAGCTTCAGCAGCGCAGCCACGAAGACCACCGCGATCAGCACCGGGTTTACGAGCGGATGCCGGCCGGAGAGGCGGGCCAGCGCGTCCGCCGCGAGCCAGGCGATGAGCGTCACGCTGAGCCACAGCAGCGGGCTGGCGGAGAGATAGACCCAGAGGCTGAACGGCGGCATCACGCGCCTGGCCCGCCGGCCAGCCTGCAGTGCCGCCGTGCGACGGCGGTGAAGACGAGAACGGTGATGAGGAGCGTGATCCCCGTCGATCCCACCAGGGCCGCCGCGAGGGCAAGGCCGTGCTCCGCCACCAACCCGAGGTGCTGCACCACCCCGGCGCCGGCCGGCACGAATAGCAAGGCGAGGTTCTGCAGCAGCCCAACGGCCACCCGTCCCACCTCGGCCTGACCTACGGCCTCCGGATCGAGACGGCGCAGGCGCTGGAAGGCCTGCAGCCCGAGGAACAGGAGCACCAGTCCCAATACCGGGCCAGGCACCGGCAGCGACAGGCCGCGCGAGACCGTCTCGCCCGCAAGCTGGCATAATAGGAGCAAGACGAAGCCGCGTATCATAAGGCGCCTTCCGGGCACGGGATTGCACGAAGGTAGTCCCACGCCGGGGCGAAGGCACATCCCGCATCACCGCCGAGGCGCCGCGACGGCCGCGCCAGAGATGGCGGTTTCGCGGGCAGCCTGTCCTTCTGATGGGCATTGCCCGCGCATACCGGTGGGGATGGGTGTTGCGCAGCGGTTGGCACGCGTCTTGCTCATGTTCGTCTCAAGGGGGAACCTGCTTGGACGCGGCCTACGACCTGGAGCTCGTCTCCGTCACGAAGCGCTACGGCAGCGTGGTCGCCGTGGATGCCGTCTCGCTGCGCGTGGCGCGGGGCAGCTACTACTGCCTGCTCGGCCCCGGCGGCTGCGGCAAGAGCAGCACGCTGCGCATGGTCGCGGGCCATGAGAGCGTGTCGGACGGGGACGTGCTGATCCGCGGCGAGAACGTGACGGTTCAGCCGCCGGCCCGGCGCGGCACGGCGATGATGTTCCAGTCCTACGCCCTGTTCCCGCATCTGAGCTGCCTGGACAACGTGGCCTTCTCGCTCAAGATGCGCGGGGTCCAGCGCGCCGCCCGGCACGCGCGGGCGCGCGTGCTGCTGGCGCTGGTCGATATGCAGGCCTTTGCTGACCGGCTGCCCGCGGTGCTCTCTGGCGGGCAACAGCAGCGCGTGGCGCTAGCGCGGGCGCTCATCACCGAGCCGCGCGTGCTCCTGCTGGACGAGCCGCTCTCGGCGCTCGACCCGTTCCTGCGCGGGCGGATGCGCCAGGAGCTGAAGCGGCTGCAGCGCGAGCTGGGCCTCACCTTCGTGCACGTCACGCACAGCCAGGAGGAGGCCATGGCCCTGTCCGACCTGATGGTGGTGATGGAGAGCGGGCGCATCCAGCAGGCCGGCCTGCCGCGCGACGTGTTCGAGCGGCCGGCCACCGCCTTCGTCGCCCGCTTCATCGGCGGCCATAACGTGCTGCCCGGGGGCGACCAGCTCGTCGCCGTGCGGGCGGACCGCTGCCGGCTGACGCCGGGCACGGACGGGCCGCACGTGCAGGGCGCCATAGCTGCCGTGGAGTACCAGGGGCCGATGGTGCGCGTGGCGCTGCGGACCGGCGCCGGCGACGAGGCCGTAGCCCTGGTGCCGGACAGCGAGTTCTTCGCCCATCCCGTCGGGATCGGCGACCCGGCGGTTCTGCGCTGGTCCGCCGCCGACGCGCACCCGCTCTCTCCCGCTTGAGTTCCAGAAAGGAGCCGCCATGCCCGCCTCATCCAAGCTCGGACGCCGCGCCGCCCTCGCACTCGGGGGCGCGGCCGTCGGCTCCGGCGCCGTCACCGGATTCCCGACCATCTGGGCGCAGAACATACGCAACGTGACCTTGCGCCAGTTCGGCACGGGGGTGTCGAACCTGAACGCGGTGGCGGAGAAGGTGAAGCAGGACCTCGGCTTCACCCTGTCGATGACCGCGCTGGACACCGACGCGGTGGCGCAGAAGGCGGTGACGCAGCCGCGCAGCTACGACGTCGCGGACATCGAGTACTTCATCTGCAAGAAGGTGTTCCCCGCCGGCGTGCTGCAGCCGATGGATACCAAGCGGATCAAGCTCTACGACAAGATCGTGCCGATCTTCACCACGGGCAGGCTCACGTCCGAGAGCAAGGTCGCGCAGGGCACGGCGCCGCACACCGTGGGCTTCGTCGAAGGCAAGGACTCCACCAAGTTCGCCTCGGCGCCCACGGAGTGGATGACGCTGATCCCGACGATCTACAACGCCGACACGCTGGGCATCCGCCCCGACCTGGTCGGCCGCCCCATCCGCAACTGGCGCGACCTCGTGGACCCGGCGTTCAAGGGCCGCGCGAGCATCCTGAACATCCCGTCCATCGGGATCATGGACGCTGCCATGGTGATGGAGAGCCTGGGCACGCTGAAATACGGCGACAAGGGCAACATGACCCGGGCCGAGATCGACAAGACCACGGCGTTCCTGATCGAGGCCAAGCGCGCCGGGCAGTTCCGCGCGTTCTGGAAGAGCTTCGACGAGAGCGTGAACCTGATGGCCTCGGGCGAGGTCGTCATCCAGTCCATGTGGTCCCCGGCCGTCACCGCCGTGCGCGCCCGCGGCATCGCCTGCACCTACCAGCCGCTCGCCGAGGGATATCGCGCCTGGGGCGGGGGGCTCGGCATCGCCAAGCACCTGAGCGGGCTCGAGCTGGATGCGGCCTACGAGTACATCAACTGGTACCTGTCCGGCTGGGTCGGCGCCTACCTTAACCGCCAGGGCTACTCCAGCGCGGTGCTGGACTCGGCGAAAGAGAACATGAGCGCGGACGAGTGGGGCTACTGGATGGAGGGCAAGCCGGCGGCGTCCGACATCCTCAGCCCGGACGGCAAGCTCTTGGAAAAGGCCGGCGCCGTGCGGGACGGAGGCTCGTTCACGGAGCGCATGGGCGCCGTGGCGTGCTGGAACTCGGTAATGACCGAGGATCGCTACCTCGTGCAGAAGTGGAACGAGTTCGTCGCGGCTTGACGCAGACCGCGCGAAGCGGCGGGCCGGTTCCCGCCGCCCTCCCATACCTGCAGGCCCTGCCGCTCGCGCTGATCCTCGGCGCCTTACTGCTGGTGCCGCTCGGGCTGCTCGTCGTGGTCAGCTTCTTCGATTACGACAGCATACGGATCATCCCGGATTTCGTGCTGACCAACTACGAGGAGGTGCTGGGCTCCGCCGTGACCTGGCGGACCTACGCGAACACGCTGAAATACGCGCTCATGGTCTGGGCGATCACGCTGCTGGTCGGCTTCCCCGTCGCCTACTTCCTGGCGTTCCACGTGCGCTCCACGGCGATGCAGACTGCCTTGTTCCTGGCGTGTACGGTGCCGTTCCTGACCAGCAACATCATACGCATGATCTCCTGGGTGCCGTTCCTCGGGCGCGAGGGGCTGATCAACTCGGCCCTGCTCGGCGCGGGCGTCATTGACCGGCCGCTCGACGCGCTGCTGTTCTCGGATTTCGCCGTCGTGCTCGCCTTCGTGCATCTCTACACGCTGTTCATGGTGGTCCCGGTGTTCAACGCCATGATGCGGATCGACCGCCGGCTGATCGAGGCGGCGGTGGACGCCGGCGCCGGGCCGTTCGCGGTGGTGCGGGAGGTGGTGGTGCCGCTCGCCAAGCCCGGCATCGCCATCGGCTCCATCTTCGTGCTCACCCTCGTCATGGGCGACTTCATCACCGTGCGGCTGATGGGCGGCGGGCAGCGGGCGTCGGTCGGCTTGATGATCTCGAACCAGATCGCGCTGCTGCAGTATCCCGCCGCCTGCGCCAACGCCGTCGTGCTGCTCGCGGTCGTGCTGCTGCTGATCGGCGCGGTGCTGCGGGTGGTCGATATCCGCAAGGAGCTGTGATGCGGCGCGCGCTGCTCGCGGGCTTCTTCGGGTTGTTCCTGCTGTTCCTCTACGGCCCGACGCTCACGATCATGCTGCTGAGCTTCCAGGGGCCGGAGGGCGGGCTCACCTTCCCGCTCAGGGGCACGTCGCTGCATTGGTTCGGCCGGCTGTTCCAGCGCCAATCCGTGGGCGATTTCGGCGCCGCCCTCACCCGCTCCTTGGCCCTGGGCGCGATGGTGATGGCCGCGACCGTTGCAGTGTCGGTCTCGGCCGGGCTCGCCTTCCGCCGGCACTTCCGCGGCGCGGGCGCGCTGTTCCAGCTCACGGTCGCGAGCCTGATCGTGCCGTCCATCCTGGTCAGCCTGGGCATCGGCCTGCTGTTCAGCCAGGCCGGGCTGGACGCGACCTGGTGGAACGCGGCGTTCGGCGCGCAGCTCACCTGGACGCTGCCGTTCGGGCTGCTCATCATGTTCGCGGTGTTCAACCGCTTCGACCGCGCGTGGGAGGAGGCGGCGCGGGATCTCGGCGCCTCGCCCTGGCAGGGCTTCCGCCACGTGGTGCTGCCCATCATAGCACCCAGCGTCGTCGGCGTGGCCCTGTTCGGCTTCTCCCTGTCCTACGACGAGTTCGCCCGCACCCTGCTGACCGCCGGCAGCGCCAACACGCTGCCGCTCGAAATCTACGGCATGACCACCAACGTGACGTCGCCCGTGCTATACGCGCTCGGCACCGTCACGACCGGGGTGTCGCTCGTCGCCATCGCGGTGGCGCTGGGGCTGATGCGCTGGCTGCGGCGCCGCACGGGCTGAAGCGTGTTCAGCAAGGCCTCTACCGCTGCTCGCGAGCCAGCTCGCCCAGCTTGATCTGCGTCAGCAGCGCCAATTCATCGTACACGGTCCAATCCTCCACGATCATGCCGTTGACGACGTGCAGGTGCGTTATCCCCATGACGAACAGCCGATGGCCGGTCGGGGTCCCCAGCATGCCGTACCCGAGATGGTGGCCCTCCATCACCCAGCGCACCGCGATCTTCTCTCCGCCCTCCTCGCAGGGGACCGAGCAGATGTGCTGGGGCGTCCAGGCGCAGTCAGGGATCGCGCCCACGAGGGCAAGGGTCTGGTGCAGGACAGCCGCCCGCCCGTAGAGTTCCTTCATCAGCGGCCCGTGCCATTGGACGTTCGGCGCGTACATCTCCCTGATCTTGCCGAACATGCGCTTGTTGAAGACCTCGTGCAGCCCTCGCAGGCACTCGGCCTCCGCATCCGTGTGCGCGATCGAGACGTCCGCCTCCGCTTCCGGCGGCGTCTGGCCGAGCAGGCGCTGGTTCTCCCCGATGTCCACGGCCTCGTGGCCCCTGTCGAGCATCTCCCTCGCGCGCGCCTCCGCGATCCCCTGCGCGTCGAGTCCCAGCTGGCGCACGAGGGCCATGTTGTCGCTGACGATCCATTCCCGGTAGATCCGGTTCTCGAACACCATGCAGTCGGCGATCGTGCGCGACACGAAGGACCGGCCCGTCGGGGGGCCGAGATGCCCATGCTGCGTGTGCCGCCCGGAACCGGTCACGAGGTGGGATGTGTAGAACCCGTCCACGTCGTTGCCCCGCCAGATCACCTGCGTCGCCATGCCGCGCCGCTCCGGGAAGGAGACGAGGCGCTGGATGGTGTCGCGGACGATGTCCTCCCGGCTGTACACGGCGCCGAGCGGGTAGTAGATGGCTGCGTTGTGCGTGTAGTGCGTGTAGATCAGCCCGACGTTGCGCTCGTCCCAGATGCGGTGCGTGCAGCGCACGATGTAGTCCACGATATCGGTGTAGATCGGGTCGAAGCCGCGCATGCTCTGGCGGCGTGGACGATCAGTGGGCGCGAGGTCCAGGTAGTCGTGGCGCTCGACCTGCAGCACCTGCTCCTTGCCGCCCTCGAACAGCGGGTCCTGGTCCAGC
>JBBSIT010000229.1:0-6673 GCA_038231995.1 Acetobacterales bacterium
AGATCATCCGCCCAAGCCCCTCGCGCTCCTCCGTCGTCAACGTCACACGATACCGCTGCCCCACCGCCGCCTCCCATGACCAACCCACGCCACAAAGGATCGGCTCGCACGCCGCCAGAACAAGGCTGACAGAGCACTAGCCTGAGCCATGGACCTGCATCTGGCCGGCAAGCGCGTGATGGTCACCGGCGCCTCCAAGGGCATCGGGCGCGCCACCGCGCTGCAACTGGCCGAGGAAGGCTGCGACTTGGTGCTGGTCTCGCGTGACCCGGCGCCCCTCGCCGCTGCGGCCGACGCGGCGCGCGCCCGCCGGCAGGTCTCGGTGCAGACCCTGCCCGCGGACCTGTCGCAAGGTGCGGAGGTCGAGCGGGTGGCGGCGCAGGCGGGCGAGCTCGACGTGCTGGTCAACAACGCCGGCGCGATCCCGCCGGGCAGCCTGCTGGGCGTGGACGACGCGACGTGGTGCGCGGCGTGGGACCCCAAGGTGTTCGGCTACATCAATCTCACGCGCGCCCTTTACCCTGGGCTGAAGGCACGCCGCGGCGTGGTGGTCAACGTGATCGGCGCGGCGGGCGAGGCGTTCGATCCGAACTACATCGCGGGGACCGCGGGCAACGCCGCGCTGATGGCCTTCACCCGGGCGCTCGGCAAGGCATCCTCGAAGGACAGCGTGCGCGTGGTGGGCATCAACCCCGGCCCGGTGGCGACCGACCGCATGGAGATGCTGCTGCGCGCCCGCGCCCAGCGCGAGCTGGGGGATGCGGCGCGCTGGCAGGAGTTCCACAGCACGATGCCATTCGGCCGGCCGGCGAAGCCCGAGGAGATCGCCGACGCCGTAGCCTTCCTCGCCTCGCCCCGGTCGGGCTACAAGACGGGCACGATCCTCACGATCAACGGTGCGCCCGGGTAGAGCCCCTCATCGCCCGGTGAACACCGGCTTACGGTTCTCCATGAACGCCCGGCGCCCCTCCACGTAGTCCTCGCTCGCGAAGCACGCTGCGACCAGTTGGTCGGACAGTGTGCGACCAGCCGGATTGCGGCACAAGTCACCCACCGTGCGCTTGAGCGCATGGATCGTGAGCGGCGCGTTGGCGGCGATCATGGCGCAGGTAGCCTGCACCAGGTCCTCCAGCTCGGCAGCAGCGACGACGCGGTTGACCAGGCCCATCCCGTGCGCCTCGGCGGCGCTGAGCTGCCGGGCGGTGTAGAAGATCTCCTTGGTGTAGGCCGGTCCGACCAGGTCCATGAGCTGCTTCACGCCGGGCATGGCGTAGCCGAGCCCAAGCTTCGCCGCCGGCACGCCGAACCTCGCAGTATCGGCCGCGAACCGCAGGTCGCACGCGGCGGCGATACCGACGCCGCCGCCGATGCAGTAACCGTGGATCGTGGCGATGGTCGGCTTGCCCGCCTGCGCCAAGGCGGCCGTCGCCCGGCCGGAGATCGCGTCGTACTGCGCGATGGACGCGGCCGAGGAGCGCTGCTGCTCGAACTGCGAGATGTCGGCGCCGGCCACGAAGGCCTGCTCGCCCGCGCCCCGCAGCACGATCACACGGACGGCCGGGTCGCCCTCGAACCGTTCGAGCGCGCGCGGCATGGCCTCCCACATCTCGAGCGACACGGCGTTGCGGCGCGCCGGGTTATTGAACACCATCCAGCCGACCGGGCCGTCGATGCGGGCAAGCAGTCGCTCGGTCGGCAGCTCGATCCGCCTGTCCCCATCCATGGCCCGGCCCTCCGTCGAATGAGTGCGGCATAGCATCGCGGCCCCGGACGGCGCCAGGGCAGCTTGACCGTGTTCTCTGTAAGAGACCGCTTGAGAATTCGCTAGGCCGAGTCATCTGGCGTGGTTGTCGAGAACCGGAGCGCAGCGGACGTTAAGTCCGTGAGCACCGGAAGCGCAGAGAACCGCGCCAGATGGCCGGCATAGTAGAATTGTCAAACGGTCTCGAAGATCGCCCTACGTCTTGCCGAGAATGCTGCCCGCCACCGCGCGCGGGTCGCGCGGGCGCCAGGCGCCGCTGTCCACCGCGTGGAAGAACCGGTCGAGCTGGGCGTTGAAGTCGGCCGGCTCCTCCAGGTTCAGGGCGTGCCCGGTGCCGGGCATCACCACCAGGTCGGCGCTCGCGATCGTCCGCTTCATCAGCAGCGCCGGCTCCAGGCACGGCCAATCCTCGTCCCCGGTCATGACCAGGGTGGGCACAGCCATCGCCGCCATGCGCTCGGTCAGGTCGAACAGGGACGGCCGGCGCGCCTGCACCCCGCGCATCGTCCGCGCCGCGCCCTCCGTCGAGTGCTCCGCCAACTGGTCGGCGAACTCCTGCCAGCCCCTCGGGTCCTTGTTCTGGAGCTGCACCCGCGCCGGGCCCAGGGCATAGGCGAGCGCCGCCTCGCGCATGCCCAGCGTCTCGAACCGCTGGGCGGAGAGCTCCGCCTCGGCCGCGAACTGAGCGCGCTTGTCCGGTTCCGCGCCGTAGCCGCACCCGGCGATCACGAGCGAGCGCGCGCGGTCCGGATAGGCGAGGCCGAAATGCAGGGTGGCGAACCCGCCCATCGAGATGCCGACGATGTGCGCGCGGTCGATCCCCAGCGCGTCCAGCACGGCGCGGATGTCGTCGCGCGCCCGGTCCTGCGAGTAGGCCGCGCCGTCGGCCGGCACGTCGGACGGCGGGTAGCCACGAGCGTTGTAGGCGATGCAGCGGTAGCGCCGGGCGAAATGGCGCAGCTGCGGCTCGTAGGAGCGGTGATCGCCGGCGAACTCGTGCACGAATACGATGGGGACGCCGGCGCCGGCCTCCTCGTAGAACAGCCGGACGCCATCGTCGGTGGTCAGATGCGGCATGCGACCCTCCTTCTCCGCGCGGCCAGGCTCCCTGCATTCGCAACCCGGTGCAAGGGCGCTATCCCGAGGGAGCGCCGCAGGAGAGCGTCCTTCGCGGTCGAGCTGACGGCCTTCTCGCCTCTCGGCTTGCCCTGCCAGCGGCCGCCCCGATGAGCTATGCCGCGGCGGGGAAGCCGCTGGCCCGGGATGGATGGCGGCCCGGCGGGTCCGCCATCCGGCATCGACGACCCGATGCCCTCAGAAGATCTCCTTCTCAGCTGCCATGAAGCGGCCGTAATCGATGCGGGGTGCGCGTGCGGCCAGGCCGGCGTTGTCGTAGGGGAGCGCGTAGTTAGGGCAGCCCCGGTGTCCAGCCGTACCCATAACCGTAGAACGGATAACCGTAGACGCCGGCGCCGTAACCGACGTCGCGGCCGACGAGCACGCCGAGCATGCGCCCGCCCTTGCCGAACACGATGTTGGACACGCGTCCGTACCCGATGCCGTTTTTCAGGCGAGCCAAGTCCCCGATGATCTCGGACACGCGGAACTCGCGCGGTTCCGTCGCCAAGGTCTCCGGCCCGTCGAACAGGCCGTATTGCTCGGCCGTCGCCTCCGTGATGGGCGCCTGGATGCCGTGGGACCGGACGCCCGATCCCGAACCCAGGACACCGGGTATGACGCGGGCAAACCCTGATCTGCGTCAGAACCCGCCGAGATTTCCCCATGTGCCTCGCTTGTGCGGTCCAGGCGGCTGCCGCGCAGCCGCTCCGGGTGCTGCTGACGCCAGAGCAGGTCGCGGCGAGATCAAGGGGCTTCCGCCGGGCCGCCCGCGACCGTATCACTGACCTCCCGCCTGGGACGGCTTCCCGGCAGTTCCGGCCGCGAGGCGCCGTCCTTCGCCAAGCCGCCACACGCACCCATCATCAACACCCTGGAGGCATCAGCATGTCGAAGAACATTCCCCATGACGCGCTCGTCGTCGTCGCCGACGGCCGCAAGGCCATCCTGCTGCGCAACGAGGGTTCGGGCGGCGAGGTCTCGCTGCGCGAGGAACGGCGCCTGTCGCCGAAGGACCTGCTGAACGATGGGCCGTCTGGTTCACGTCCCGAGGAGCAGACGCCGCGCCAGACCGACGAGGCCACCTTCGCCAAGCAGCTCGCTGAGACGCTCTTCAAGATGAACCAGGCCGGGGCGTTCAAGGAACTCGTCCTCGTGGCCGATCCGCAGACGCTCGGCCAGCTCCGGGACGCCATGCACAAGACCGTGGAAGCAAGTCTGGTGCTCACGCTTCACAAGGACCTCACGAACCACTCCGTCCGCGAGATCACGCAGGCGCTCGCCTAATCGGGTTTCATGCAGTTGCTCACCTTGACTGAACGCCAGGGCGCGTCCAGTCAGGGTGAAGCCGCTTTAGCGCCGCTTGCTGTAGTCGAAGGCGGGTGCGTTCTTCAGGTTGTCCTTCGTCGTATCAACCGTCGCCCTCTGGATGGTATTGTTCTCGACGCGCAGGGTGATGGTGGAGGGGTCGATGGCGACATAGCGCTCGCCCATGCCGAGGAAGCCGCCGACGCCCACGACGATGCCGGTCACGGTCTTGCCGTTCTCGATCACCAGGTCCTCGATCTCGCCGAGCGACTCGTCCTGCTTGTTGTACAAATTCGTCCCGATGAGCTTGGACGAGAAGGTGTCTGCTGGCTTCATCGTCACGAAGCGGGCCACGACGGCGGTCGTCTGGGCCGTTTGCAGCCCTCCGGAACTGGTCCCGGACGTGGCCGGGGAGCTGGTGCTCGGCGGCGTCGTCTGTGCAGCGGCAACGCCGATGAGCCCAGCGTACAGCAACGCGGAAGCGGCAAGATAGCGCATGTCATCCTCCTTGGGGGTTCTGCCAAGCAACGCACTAATACCGGCCGAAGTTCGCCGGCCCTGATCTGGATCAGGGAATCCTCGTCCTGCGGCAAGCCCACCCTTACGCGGCGTTGTCGCTGGCACGGCCGTCGCGCCGCGGTCCATCCGGTTTGCCCGGCTCGTTCCCCTCCACGCCGCCGGGAGGCCGCCCCGCGTTCCGCCGCCCTTCGTCCAGGAGGATGCGCCAGCGCGGGCGCGGGTCCTCGCCCCGTGCGGGCCAGCCCTCGCGCTGGTGGGCCCGGTCGCCGTCGCTGGCCTCGGTCTGGTCGTGGAGCAGCACCTGCGTCGTCGGGTAGGGTAGGTCCACGCCGGCTTTCTGCAAGGCAGGCTTGATGCGGTCCAGCACGGCGTCCACGGCGTCCAGCGCCTCGCTGCGCCTGGGCGGGTCGATCCAGAAGAACACGTCGAGTTGCACGGCGAAGTCGCCCAACTCGGCAATCAGGACGCGCGGCGGCGGGTCGTCGATGATCCCCTCTGCGCCCTGCATCGCGTCCAGGATGACCTGCTTCGCCTGCCGTATGTCGTCGCCGTAGCCGATGCCCACCCGAACGTGCAGGCGGCGCTTGTCGTAGGCCGTGTTCACCAGCACCTTCTGGCTGAACATATCCGAGTTGGGGATCACGGCCCGGCGGTTGTCGTAGGTGCGGATGGTGGTGGCGCGCACCTGGATGTCCTCGACGGTGCCCTCGTAGCTGCCGGCCACGACCTGGTCGCCGATGCGGAACGGCCGGGTCAGCAGGATCAGGATGCCGGCGAGCAGGTTCTGCAGGATGTCCCGGAACGCGAAGCCGATGGCCACGCCGCCGATGCCCAGCAAGCTGAACAAGTCCGCAGCGCTGATGGACGGGAATGCGATGGCCGCCCCAACCAGAAGCCCGACCAGCATCGTCAGCCCGCCGCCGATCCGGCCCAGCACGATGCCGACCCCGGGCACCATGCCGCGCAGATGCACCGTGTGCTGCAGCCCCTCGCGCACGCCCCGCGCGATCAGCAGGAACATGCCGAACACCAGCAGCCCGAGCGCGAGACCCGGCAATAGCGCGAGCATGGAGGCGGCCAGGCCGCGGATGCGATCGAGGGCTATGTCAAACGCCATGCGATGCCAACGGGCTACATGCCGGCCGGGTTGCGGCGGGGAGCGAGGCTCATTCCCCGGGCTCCCCGGCTCGAACCCGCTCCTGCTGGGCGTTCACTTGAGGTCGGCAGGAGTCCTTGCATCGCCGGACTCCGGCGCCGCTGCCGGCCGCAGCGCCTTGAGGTTCAATCAGGTCGCCGCCGCCGGCCGCGCCGGGTCAGCCCTGCTGCCAGTAAGGCTTCAGGCCGAAGCGCTGGTAGAGCGCCTGCAACTGCTGGCGCCGGACCCGGGTCGGCGTCTCGCCCTTCGGCAGGTCCTGCATCTGCCTGAGCTGCGAGGCGCCGCCTCTCAGCATGTAGGCGCGCTCCGCTGGCGACCAGGTGAGCGCCTGCAGGGGCACAGGCAGCCACTTCTCGTCGAAGCCGAGGAAGCCGCCATGGCTGACGAGCAGGTAGGCGACGCGCATCGTGCCCGTGTCGATCATGACCCGTTCGATCTCGCCGACCACGCCGCCGCCCGCGATCTTCACGTCCGCGCCGCGGACCTCCTTCGCGAGCGCCTGGGCGGCCCGGGGCGGCATGACCTGCCCGGGCCGGACCAGGACGAAGCGGTCGGGATGCCTGGCCCGCTCGTCCGAAGGCGGAACCACATAGCCCTGAGGGGTCGGGATGGCGTAATATTCATACACCGGGCCGACGCGGTCCGGATCGCCGAGTTCGGCCAGGCGCGCCTGCGTGATCCGCGGCGCCTTGGCGATCTTCTCCGCGCTGATCCCGACGGTCACGGACGCGATGCCGCGATCCACCTTCATGGCCGGGAACGGTACCGCGACGTAGTCCTGCCCCACGTCGAACGACCCGGCCGAGCTGACC
>JBBSIT010000230.1:0-6656 GCA_038231995.1 Acetobacterales bacterium
CGATGACGGCGAGCACGACGAGCGCCGCCGCCAGCAGCGGCTGCCGCCCGGACTGCGCGGACGGCAGCGCTGCGGCGCCGCTGCGCGCCTCCAGCGGCGGCTCCCGCAGCGGCATGCCGGCCAGCACGAGCAGCAGCAGAACGAACGAGAAGAACACCCAGCCGTAGATGATGTGGTCCGCCGCCGCCGCCTCGGCGCTGCCGATAATGTAGCCCATGACCACGATGCCCAGCGCGCGGACACCGTTCGCCAGCACCGGCATCACGATGGACGCCGCGATGAACGCCACGCGCCGGCCCGGGCTGCGGTAGTTCAGGAACGCGTAGAACACGCCGAACGCAACGGCCGCGATCAGGAAGCGCAGCCCGGCGCAGGCCTCGGCCACGTAGAACGTGCCCTGCGGGATCTCGATCAGGTAGTCGGTGATGATGTGCGGGATGCCGAGGACGTTCAGCCCGATCTCGATGAAGCCGGCGGTGAAATGCTGCAGCGGCCCGGTCAGGAAGGCGCCGAACGGCACCAGGAAGAACAGATAGAGCAGCGGCGCCGCCAGCGCCCACCACAGCCGCCAGCCCAGCACCGCCAGGAACAGCACCTCGACGATGCCCATGGCTGCGAGCTGCCGGCCCTCCATGATGCCCATGCGCTCGGCCAGGAACCAGGCGGCAGCACCCGGCAGCGCCAGCAGCGCCGCCGCCGGCATCGGCTGCAGCGGGACGCCGGCGAGCGAGGCGCGCCGGTCCCATGCCAGATAGAGCGCCATCGGCAGGACCAGGAAGCAATGGCCATAGGCCGTCGATTCGATCCAGACCTGCACCGCAGCGGCGGCTTCCACGTGGAACAGCGCGCCGAGGGCGAGCAACCCGAGCGCCAACGCGGTGAGCGCGGGAGCGAGCGTGCTGCGCAGGGTGTGCGGAAGTGCGAGGGTCGTCATGCCGGGTGGGGCTCCTGCGGGTCATGCGTCGCCGAACGCGTCATCCCGGCGCTATGGAGCGGCTTCAGGTCAACCGGCGACGCTCTTGTCGCGGGTTGACCTGAGTAGCCGCGTGAAGCAAAGGCTAGAGCGATTTCACCCTCAGTGAAAACGCTCTAGCGTCATTGGCTGAGGATCATCGGCCATTTTGGCCTGATATAGAAGCGTGTCTCACGCCGGAGGCGTGAAGGTCCAGCGCGCCGTGCGTTCTCACATACCCGTGAAGCGTCCAGGTCCTATCCGAGGCCACGGACGATAGGGGGGCCGAGCAGGTTCGCCACCGGGAGCGGCAGCCGCTTCCAGGCCGCGATGAACAGGCGGTATTTCGGGTTGAGCGGGTTCAGCTCCGGGATGCCGGCGCCGGGCGCCAGGTGGAAGCGGTGCTGCAGCGGCGTGGGCGCGAAGCCCCAGTTCTTCTTGAAGGAGAACGCGCCGGTGCCAGCCTTGCTGCGGCCGAAGTCGAACAGCTGCGCCCCGCGCGCCGCGGCCCGGCGCATCACCTCCCAGTACATGAAGTCGTTGGCCGCCACGCCGCGGGCCGCCGCGGTGCCGCCGCCGTAGTAGGGCAGCACTTCGTCGCGCCAGTAGAAATTCAGGACAGCCGCCACGGCCGCATCCCCGTCCAGCACCGTCACCACGTCCATGGCATCCGGGAATGCCTCGGCCAGCACGCGGAAGTAGCGTCGCGACACCACGGGAGTGCCGAGGTTGCGCACGCTCTCGGCGTAGATGCGGTGCAGCCCATCCACGTCCTGGCTGGCTTCAGAGCGCAGGCCGCGGTCGATCCCCTTGCGCACCATGGCGCGCTGCTTGCGCGGGATCGCCTTGAGGTTGGCGTCGTCATCGGCGCCGATGGGCTTGCGGAAGGTGACGTAGAGGTCGGTCTTGCCGGGCCAGGCGCTCTCGTCCAGCAAACCTTCCCCCGGCGGATGCAGGTAGCGGAACTCGGTGACGGCGGCGCCGACGCGGGCCTGCAACGCTATGGCATGGGCGGTCAGCGCCGCCGCCGCCGCCCCATCCGCCGCGAGCGGGCCGCCATAGACGCAGAACGGCGTGCTGACGAGCGCGTTGCCGAACAGCCGGGTGCGGACATGCACCAAAGGCAGCACGCCGACCACGGCGCCGTCCCGCTCGGCCATGACGTGGTGGGCGGTGTGGCCGAAGGCGCGCTCAATCACGCCGGACCAGGCGGCGAGATGGAAGAATGTGCCCTCGGGGTGCGCGCGGACGAAGGCGTCCCACGCCGGGGCGCCGGCGTGGTCCAACGGACGGCAAGCTGTGGCCATAGTGGGTGTGGTTCCGGTCAGGCTGCCTGGGCGACGTCGTCACGCAGGATGGGGGCGAACACCCGGTCCATGCGGTCCCACGCGAAGTCGGACAGCAGCCGCGCCAGCCGTCCCTCCATGGCGGCGAGGTTCACGGTGTGGCGGAAGCGCGACATGCGGCTGGCGGCCGGCACCCGGGGCTGGCCGGGGTCGATCTCCCACGGGTGGAAGTAGAACACAGCCGGCCGGCTGTCCCACTGCACGAAGCGGCGCAGCGCCTGGCGATAGAGCGTATAGGGCATCAGCCGGAAATAGCCGCCGCCGCTGATCGGGATGTTGCGGCCCGCGAGCGGCAGGGTGGTCATCGGGATCTCCCACAGCCCGGCGGGACCGGGCTGGTAGGGGAAGCGCGGCGAGTCCGGCGCGCCGTACAGGTCATGCCGCACGGGATAGACGCTGCTGCTGTAGCGGTAGCCTTCCTCGGCCAGCACGTCGAACGCCCACGGATTGCGCGGCCCGATGGAGAAGGTCGGCGCGCGGTAGCCGGCGACCGGCACGCCGCCGAGGTCCTCCAGCACCTGCTTGGCGCGCCTGATGTCCGCGCCGAAGCTCGCCGGGTCCTGGCTGTCCACCCGCGCGTGGCCGTAACCGTGGCTGGCGAGCTCGTGCCCGTCGGCGACGATGCGCCGGACGATGGCCGGGTGCCGCTCCGCCACCCAGCCCAGGGTGAAGAACGTGGCGTGCACCCCGGCCTGCTGGAAGCGGGACAGGATGCGGTCCATGTTCGCCTCGACCCGGCGCGGCAGGCCGTCCCAATCGTCGCGCGCGATGCAGCCGGCGAAGGCCTGCACCTGGAACCAATCCTCGACATCGACCGTCATGGCGTGGCGCAATGCGGTCATCGGGATTCCCCGAGCAGGCTCGTCAGCCGGCGGAACACCTGCTCGCGCGCAGCCATCCGCTGCTCCAGCGCCTCGACCCGGTTCAGCAGGTCGTGGTTCCCGCTTCCGTTCGCGGAGTGCGTGCGGGAGTGGTGCGAGGGCGGCATGGGCATGTCCACGGCGCTGGCGCCGCCGCCTTCCAGGTCCTGCTGCAGCTCCTCGGCCGTGGCCTCGACCATGGCGCCGGTGATCTCGTGCGTCTCCTCCAGCACGCCATAGACCAGCAGGCGCGAGCAGAGGCGGTTGATGCGCCGCGGTATGCCGCCGGTGTGGTCGAACACGGCGTCGAAGGCGTCGTCGTGCCAGTGGGGGTCGTCGGTCCAGCCCACGGCGTGCAGCCGGTGCTCGATATAGGCGCGGGTCTCCTCGCGCGACAGCGGCCCGAGATGGTAGCTGGTCAGCACGCGCTGGCGGAGCTGGTCGAGGTCGGTGCTGGCGAGCATGCGGCGGAACTGCGGCTGGCCGAGCAGGATCGTCTGCAGCGCGCTGCGTCCGTCCACCGTGATGTTGGACAGCATGCGCAGCTCCTCGAGGGCTGCGAGCGACAGGTTCTGCACCTCGTCCACGATCAGCAGGCAGCGCCGCCCGGCCGCCTTGTGCTCGCGCAGCACGCCCTCGAACCGGCGGAGCAGCGCTGCCTTGCCCAGCCCCTCGTCCTCCAGCCCGAAATTCGCCATCGCCAGGCGGAACAGGTCGTTGTCGGACACCTGCGTCGTGCTGATGCGCGCCATCGTGTAGGCGGCCTGGTCCACCTGGGTGCGCAGCCACTCGACGATGGTGGTCTTGCCGGCGCCGACCTCGCCGGTGATGATGATGAATCCCTCGCCCTGGGCCAGCCCGAAGTTCAGGTGGGCGATTGCCTTGCTGTGCCCGCGGCTGCCGAAGAAGAACCGGCTATCGGGGGTGAGCTGGAACGGGGTTCCGGTGAAATTGTAGAAAGCTTCGTACACGGGTCTACCGATCAGAAGTTCTTGCGCAGGCCGACGAGCAGGATGTTCTCGACGAAGTTTCGCCCCTGCCCGGCGCCGGACCGCTCGTTGAATACATAGGTCGCGCGGCTGCTCACTGTCTCGCTGAGCTGATACGTCACCCCGGCGCTGGCGGACAGCGTCTGCTCCGACGAGTTCGACCCCGAGCCGGTAGTGCGCGTGCCGTACTGGATCGATACGTCGCCGCGCAGGTCCGGCCTTATATCGCGCTGCCAGGCGATCGTTCCATACGTCCCTTTGGTGTTGTCGTTCAGGATGCCGAACGCCCCCGCGTTGGCCCCGCCGAAGTTGCGGACCGGGCTCCGGTCCTCGTTGACCAGCGAGACCGAGAAGCTGTCGCGCGTCAGCACGTAGACGCCGGTGATCGACGCCCGGCGCAGCCTGAACAGGTTGTTCTGCGTGCCAAAGAACCCGCTGGTCGGAGTCACCGGAGCGCCCGTGACGGAGTCCACCGAGCCGCCGAACGCATCGACCGAGGTGCTCGACAGCCGGTTCTGCTGGTCCTCTATGTCCGTGGTGACCCCTGTGCTGTAACGCGCGAACAGGCGGATGCGAGCGGTGGGCGCATAGGACGCGTCGAGCGATTCCGCGTCGAAGCCGTCCTTGCGCCCGTAGCGGGCCTCGAGGAAGTTGTCGGGGTTAGGGCCCGACAGCCGGATGCCCACGTTCCAGAGGATGCCGTTCACGCGGTAGGGCGGAATCGTGTTGTACTTCAGGTCCTGGTAGCCGATGAGGCCGAGGACGGCCACGCTCCGGGTGATGGCGAAGGCATTGTCGATCGAGGCCTGGTTGCGGTAGGCGCCGCGGTAGATGCCGCCGCCGTCGAACTGGACGCCCTCGAGCAGCAGGACGTTGCGGATGCGCCCGAAGTCCTCGCCGGTGGCGAACGTCGCCTGCTCCCGATGGGTGAGCAGCGACCCCAGGGGGAAGAATGCCTGGTTCTGCCCGCCGGAGTTGAAGCCGTTGAAGGTCGATCCGAGTGGCGGCACGGTGCTGCGGTTGTCGGACCGGTCGCTCTGGGTGGTGTAGGAGAGCGAATAGAGCAACTGCGCGGTCCCGAACCCTCCGAAGCGCTGCACGAGCGTCGGCGTGACCTGCACGCTCGCCGTCTGCACCTGGTCGTTCCGGTTAAACGCGCTCGGCGTGCCCTGCGCGAAGCCGGACTGGCCGAAGCCGCCCGTGCGGGACTGCTGCGACACGTTGCCGCGGAGATCGACGTAGAACAGGTTCGGCACCACCGTGACCTGCGCGCCCGCGTTCAGGTAGTGGTCCAGCCGGTTCTGCCCCGGTGTGGACGCGTAGAGCTCCGCGACCGGCGTGTAGCTGAGGTTGACCCGCACCCGCGCCGTGTCGCCGCTCACGAAAACAGCAGGCGTGATCTGCGTGAAGGCGTCGACCTCGCGCGGGCTCGATACGCGCCGCGCATTGTCCGTCAGCCCGACATCCACACCGATGGACGGCGAGATGATCCAGGCAGGCCGCTGGGCGGTCGAGGGCAGGGAGCCGGGCAGGAGCCGCTCGAGCTGCGGCCGCAGGTCCCCCACGCGCGTGCCCGCGCCATAGGCCGGGAGCGAGCCGAAGCCCGAGCCGTAGCTGAGCGGTCCTCCTTCCTGGGCCGCGGCCGGTCCGATCGAGGCCATCGAGGCCACCATGCCGGACGCGAGCGCTGCGGCGACGGCCGACGAAGCGCTTGTCCGGGTCTCGCGTTCGATCATGTGTAGGATCCGTAGTAGTCGTAGGCGCCGAACGTGTTGCTCGTCGTGAGCCGCACCTTGTTCAGCAGGACCGTGATCCTCGGGCAGACATGCACCAGGTCGATCGCCGCCTCCACCTCGCTGCGCTGCGTCCGCTCCGCCTCGACCACCATCACCACCTGGCCGACATGCGGCGAGATCGTGTGCGGGTCGCTGGTGGAGAGGCAGGGCGGCGCATCCAGGATCACCAGGTGGCGAGGGAACATGCGCCCGAGCCGCTCGATCACCGGGGTATACGGACGTGTGCCGGACGGCAGGATCGCCTCCGTCTGGCGCGTGCCGATGGGGATGATCGAGAAGTTCGGGATCTCGGTGGGCACCACAACGGAGGCCGGGCTGAGCGTCGGGTCCGTGACGAGGTCGAGGAAACCCTGCCGCGCCGCCAAGCCGAGCTGGAGCGAGATCGAGCGCGGCTTGCTGTCCACATCGACCAGCAGCACCTTGTCCGGGCCGTGCTGGGCGATGCTGCCGGCCAGGTTCAGCGCGGTGAAGCTCTTGCCCTCCCCGGGCCGGGCGCTGGTGATCATCAGCAGGTTGCGCAGCCCGTCCGCCTCGCCAGTCTCCCACGTCGCGCGCGTCACGCGCCCGACGACGATCCGGTACTCCTCGGAGATCCGCGTGCGGGCCGTGCGTCCCACGACGAGCCCGGCGCGCTCCAGTTCCCCCAGCGTGACCGTCGCGATCGCGAGCGGCTGCGCGTCGGGGGCCGCGTCCGGCGACGGGCTGGCGACGTC
>JBBSIT010000231.1:0-6646 GCA_038231995.1 Acetobacterales bacterium
ACCACCTCGATCCCGAGGAGGAGAAATTACGGGTCTCAAGCTAGACGTGGTTTAAACCGCGTCCAGTTTGAAACTCGTAGCGCCGCTCTTTGATCCCGGGGCCTTCTGGCAGAGCGATTCTCTTTGGTTGAGGGCGGGCGGAACCACGGGTTTCAAACTGGACGCGGTTTAGTATCGACTGACTGAGCGCGCCGGCCCGCCCCCGACAGGGGCGCGGGCGGCGCTGCTGCGTTTGTGGTTGCACCATCATTGCGATCCAATAGGTTGGGCGATCCAATACATTGGGCTGGCGATGCAAGCACTCCTGGACAAGATTCTCCGCCGTGTCGTCACGCAAGGACGGCTGAAGGTCCGCTTCCCCGATGGGACCCGGGCCGCCTACGGCAGCCTGCCGGGCCCGGACGCCGAGCTGGAGCTGCGCGACCCCAAAGCTGCCCGCCGGATCGCGCTCAACCCCAACCTGGCGTTCGGCGAAGCCTACATGGACGGCGCGATCGTCCCGGTCGGCTGCGATATCTACGACGTGCTGGACGTGCTGGTCAGCAACCTCGCCGCGGGGCGCACGCATCCCGTGCTGGGACTGCATGCGCGCCTCGGCACGGCGCTGCGGCGCTGGGCGCAGTTCAACCCGGCGAGCCGGGCGCGGCGCAACGCGGCCCATCACTACGACCTCGGCGACCAGCTCTACCGCCTGCTGCTGGACCCGGACATGCAGTATTCCTGCGCCTATTTCCCGCGCGGAGACGAGACGCTCGGCGAGGCGCAGCTCGCCAAGAAGCGCCATATCGCGGCCAAGCTGCTGCTGCGGCCCGGCCTGCGCGTGCTGGAGATCGGCTGCGGCTGGGGCGGCCTCGCGCTGACGCTCGCGCGCGAGCACGGCGTGCGCGTGACCGGCATCACCTTGTCGACCGAGCAGCTCGCCACCGCCCGGGCGCGCGCGGCGGCGGAGGGCCTGGCCGACCAGGTCCGCTTCGAGCTGCAGGACTACCGGACGGTCGAGGGGCCGTTCGACCGGGTGGTGTCGGTCGCCATGTTCGAGGCCGTCGGCGTCAACCATTACCGCGAGTTCTTCCGCACCGTCCGGCGCTGCCTGACGCCCGACGGGGTCGCGCTGGTGCACTCCATCGGCCGCAGCCACGGGCCGGAGGCCACCAACCCGTGGCTCGCCAAGTATATCTTCCCCGGCGGCTACTCGCCCGCGCTGAGCGAGGTGCTGCCGGCGGTCGAGCGCTCCGGCCTGATCGCCACGGATATCGAGATCCTGCGGCTGCACTACGCCGAGACCTTGCGCCTGTGGCGGCGCAACTTCGCGGCCAACCGCGAGGCGATCGCGGCGATGTACGATGAGCGGTTCTGCCTCATGTTCGAGTTCTATCTCGCCGGCTGCGAGCTGGCCTTCCGCCGGGAGGGCCACATGGTCTGGCATATGCAGCTGGCGCGGGAGCAGGCCCACGTGCCGCTCGCGCGCGACTACATCGCCGACGCCGAGCGGCAGATAGCCAGCCTGATCCACGCCTCGTGAAGCCCTGAACGTTTTTTGCCTGGATCAACTCACATGGCCTACGTGCACCCACCGGGAACGCGTTGGAACGGCGACCGCGCCGCGAACGCGAGCAGCCATCGCTTGACTTCTGAGTCAATTTTTCTTAGCTAGAGGCAGTCCGGTGGCTAGTGGCTCGGGGTGGTACGTGGGCTTTCGGAACGATCCGAAGCGGCGCGGCCTTGAGCGCCGCATCCTGAACGAGCTGGACTTGGATGCTCAAGAAACCTGCCTGACTGAACGCAGAAAGCTGGCCCGGTACGGACCCGAGCCGGACGAGATCGAGAAGGTCCTCAACGCTCGCTACGAGCTGTTTCGTCGCGCTCTTTGGGGAACGAGACTGGTCATGCTGGCGGTGCACGACACGAAGACCAGGCAGATTACGATCCTCGACGTGGCGGAGCCGAAGCCGGGTCCAAGCCTCTACGAGGAAGCATGCCGCGCGCTTGATCTGGGCGTCGTAGTGCGAGAGCGGAGGTCAGAACAATGAGCAGGACAAGTAGAGAACTCCCACAGATTCGGATCTTATGGCGCGATGGGAGGCAGGCAGGGGATGTGACGCCAGTCGTGCCCCTGGACAGCCACAGCCCATTGATCGCCGAAACTCCAATGGCTGTCGTGCAGAACGAGGCGAATCGCTATATTGAGGTGGTGGGGGTGCCGGCGGCGGCACCTCGGCCACCTTCGAGGATACGGGCGAGGCCATCGCGGTATGCGCCGTGCTGCCCGGCGCCGGCGTACTCACGGTCAGTGTGCCCAAGCAGGTCACGGACAGCCCATCGGTCATTGCGGTCGGGAAGCCCTATGAACCTATTTTTGACGAGCTGCTCGCCCGCAGCCCTGCCTTGCGCAGGCGCTGGGAACAGCATGCTCCCGAGCGCGAGCTCGCATTGGCTCTCGTCGGTATGCGGCGCAAGGCTGGGCTGACCCAAAAGCAGCTAGCCGAGGTGGCGGGTTGGGATCCTGGGTATGTCTCTAGGCTGGAGTCGGGCGGTGGACCGATGCCTGAGCCGTCAACCGTACAACGCTATGCGGAGGCCTGTGGCGGAACGTCAGGCTATGTGCTGATCGACAAGGATGGCATGCCGACTATTGCCGGAGCGCAGCAGCAATCATCGCCCTGAAACCCGAGCCGGGAAGCAGGTGAGATAGCGGATCGGCGAAGGGAGAAGTGCTCGATTGCCGGTCGAACCTCCAACCGTGTTTGAGCCCGGGGCGTCCACGTATGGATCTATCGAGCCTTGCGCTGACCGAGGTTCTGCGCGTCTGCCGGGTCGCTACGGTCGGCCCCGATGCTGCTTGGTACTCCGATCTCCTCGGCTTGGTCGGCCTGCTCATGCTCACATGGCCTGCCCTCAAATTGGACCGGATCGGCAGGAGGATCCATCGCGTGGAGCTTCCTCACGACAGCGGCTGCGCAGCGTCAGGCAGACGCAAACGACTCGGCCGCGCCAGACGGCATTCGAGACGATGACCCGCTCTGGGCGAAGCTGCGAGAGAACATTATCAACGAGTTGATAGGGCAGCGCGACAGTTGGACACCGGCAAGCCGGTTCCTGCTCTGGGGTGGCTTCGGCGTCACTCTCATCGGCGCCGCCATGAAGGTTGTCCGGTGTTGATGTGATGCAGGCCAGACACGGTCTGCACTCTTCGAGCGTTGTCCCCCTTATCCACAGCCGTCCACAGGCCGGCGGGCTGACGAACCGTCCGGTCGGCGCTATGGTCGCCGATCCATGAACAGCATCGACTCGCCCCTGCTCGGCCTCTCCCAGCGCATGCCGCCGTCCAACGAGCGGGCGGAGATGGCGCTGCTGGGCGCGCTGCTCGCCAACAACAAGGCGTATGAGCGGCTGAGCGAGTTCCTCTCGCCCAAGCACTTCGCCGACCCGGTGCATGGCCGCATCTACCAGGCCATCGTCCGCCGGGTCGAGGCCGGGCAGCTTGCCGACGCGATCACCTTGAAGGCAGAGTTCGAGCACTCCGGCCTGCTCGACGAGGTGGGCGGCACGCCCTACCTGGCCCAGTTGCTCACCAGCATGGTCGGCATCATCAACGCCGGCGAGTACGGCCGCGCGGTGCATGACGCCTGGCTGCGGCGGCAGTTGATCGAGATCGGCGAGGTGGTGGTCAACAACGCGTTCGGCGCGGAGGCCGAGTTCGATGGCAAGCAGCAGATTGAGCTGGCGGAGAGCGAGCTGTTCAAGCTCGCGACCCAGGGCGGCAACGACGGCGGCTTCGTGACCTTCGAGCGCGCGCTGACCGACGCGATCCAGGGCGCCGAGCGCGCGTTCCGCCGGGCCGGGCATGTGAGCGGGCTCTCGACCGGGCTGCGCGACCTGGACAAGAAGACCGGCGGCCTGCACCCGTCCGACCTGATGATCCTGGCCGGGCGGCCCGGCATGGGCAAGACGGCGCTCGCCACGAAGATCGCCTTCGGCGCCGCGCGCTCGCTGATGGCGGAGGCGCAGAAGGAGGGCGCGGACGGGGTCGCCAAGGGCTCGGTCGCGATCTTCTCGCTGGAGATGAGTTCCGAGCAGTTGGCGACCCGGTTGCTCGCCGAGGAGGCGCGCGTGTCGGGCGACCGCATCCGCCGCGGCGAGATCGGCCAGCGCGAGTTCGACCGCTTCGTGCAGGTCAGCCGCGAGCTGCAGTCGCTCCCGCTGCATATCGACGACACCCCGGCGATCACTATGTCCGCGCTGCGCACGCGCTGCCGGCGGCTGAAGCGCACGAAGGGGCTGAGCCTCGTCGTGGTCGATTACCTGCAACTGATGCGGCCGAGTGTCGGCACCAAACCCGAGAGCCGGGTCTTGGAGATCAGCCAGATCACCCAGGGGCTGAAGGCGATCGCCAAGGAGCTGGCCGTCCCCGTGCTGGCTTTATCCCAGCTTAGCCGCGCGGTGGAGAGCCGCGAGGACAAGCGGCCGCAGCTCAGCGACCTGCGCGAGAGCGGCACCATTGAGCAGGACGCCGACATGGTGCTGTTCGTGTATCGCGACGAGTACTACCTGCAGCAGCGCGCGCCCAAGCAGATGGCGTTCGACAGCGAGGACAAGTTCCAGACCGCGCTGGACAAGTGGCAGCGCGACATGGAGCAGGTGCACAACAAGGCGGAAGTGCTGATCGAGAAGCAGCGGCACGGCCCGACGGGGCGGATCGAGCTGCTGTTCGAGGGCGAGTTCACCCGGTTCGCCGACCTGGACACCGTGCATGCAGGCGATGACTAGCGCCGCTAGCGGCGACGGCGATGACTGACCAACACGCGGTCATCAAGGTATCCGGCCTCAGCAAGACCTACGCATCCGGCTTCCAGGCACTCAAGGACATCGACCTGGAGATCCGCCGCGGCGAGATCTTCGCGCTGCTAGGTCCGAACGGCGCCGGCAAGACGACGCTGATCAGCATCATCTGCGGCATCGTCACCCCCAGCGCCGGCAGCGTCGTCGCGGACGGCCACGACATCGTTGCCAACTACCGGGCGACGCGGTCCGCGATCGGCCTGGTGCCGCAGGAGCTCTCAACGGACGCCTTCGAGAGCGTCTGGAACACCGTGAATTTCAGCCGCGGACTGTTCGGCAGGCCGCGAAACCGCGCCTATGTCGAGCGGGTGCTGCGCGACCTCTCGCTGTGGGACAAGCGAAACAGCCGGATCATGCAGCTCTCCGGCGGCATGAAGCGCCGGGTCATGATCGCCAAGGCGCTGTCGCACGAGCCGCGCATCCTGTTCCTCGACGAACCGACCGCCGGCGTGGATGTCGAGCTGCGCCGCGACATGTGGGCGATGATACGGGCGCTGCGCAGCACCGGCGTGACCATCATCCTGACCACGCACTACATCGACGAGGCCGAGGAGATGGCCGACCGGGTGGGCGTGATCAGCGGCGGCCGGATCATCCTGGTCGAGGACAAAGCCGTGCTGATGCGCAAGCTCGGCAAGAAGCAGCTCACGCTGCAGTTGTCGCGCGCGCTCGACCGCGTGCCGCCCGAGCTCGCCGCCTACCAGCTCGAGTTGTCCGCCGATGGGACCGAGCTGGTCTATACCTTCGACGCCCAGGGGCAGGATACCGGGATCGCCGGGTTGCTGCGAGGGCTCGCCGAGCTTGGCCTGGACGTGCGCGACCTACAGACCCGGCAGAGCTCGCTCGAGGACATCTTCGTGAGCCTGGTGAGCACGCGAGCCCCGGACTTCGCGTCGTGAACCTGCAGGGGGTCCGGGCGATCTACCTGTTCGAGATGGCGCGCACCTGGCGCACGCTGGGCCAGAGCATCGCGGCGCCGGTGATCTCGACGTCGCTCTACTTCGTGGTGTTCGGCTCGGCCATCGGCAGCCGCATGGCCGCGATCGACGGCGTCAGCTACGGCGCTTTCATCGTGCCGGGCCTCGTCATGCTGGCGCTGCTGACCGCGAGCATCTCTAACGCCTCGTTCGGCATCTACTTCCCCAAGTTTTCCGGCACGATCTACGAGGTCCTGTCCGCGCCGATCTCGCCGGCCGAGATCGTGGCCGGCTACGTCGGCGCGGCGGCCACCAAGTCGATCATCCTGGGCCTGATCATCCTGGCCACGGCGCGGCTGTTCGTGTCGTATGGGACCGCCCACCCCGTCTGGATGCTGGCCTTCCTGGTGCTGACCTCCGTCACGTTCAGCCTGTTCGGCTTCATCATCGGCCTGTGGGCCGACGGCTTCGAGAAGCTGCAGATCGTGCCGTCGCTGGTCGTGACGCCGCTCACCTTCCTCGGCGGCAGCTTCTACTCCGTAAGCATGCTGCCGCAGCCCTGGCGGACCATCACGCTGTTCAACCCGGTGGTCTATCTCGTGAGCGGCTTCCGCTGGAGCTTCTATGACGTGGCTGATGTCGGTGTCGGCATCAGCCTGGGCATGACCCTGGCCTTCATGGTCCTGTGCCTGGCCGTGATCGGGTGGATCTTCAAGACGGGCTACCGGCTGAAAGCTTGATGTAGGCAGCCTGTGCTGCGGCGCCATCGATCGATTGCCCTCAACAGGCTAGGGTCTGTTGAGATTCGTTCATTATCGTGAGTTGATGAGGGTGGCTCCGAGATGGATCATCGCTTCGAAGCTGGTATCGGTTTTGTCGCTGCGCATGGC
>JBBSIT010000232.1:0-6645 GCA_038231995.1 Acetobacterales bacterium
CGTGGCCGCCGGGATCACCATCAACGGCCTGGCGATCGTGAGCGAGGGCGCACCGGGCTGGGCCATGGCGCACGTCCAGCCGCCTGGCGGCCTTACGGAATGGTATCGCCAGAACGTCACTGGCGGACCTGGCAGCTTCGTGGCGGAGGTGTCCGCATTCGAGCAGTTCGGCGAGGCGATGACGCGCAAGCTCATCAACGAGATCGCCGAGCTGCTGCCCGCGCCGGCAAGACTGTAGCGTGGGCCAGCTCGTCAACGGACGTTGGCAGCCCGGCCCGGTCGCCAGCGGCAAGCAGGGTGCGTTCGACCACCCTGAGAGCCGGTTCCGCAACTGGATCGCGCCAGGTGGGCCGCATGAGCCGGCGCCGGGCCGCTATCACCTCTACGTCTCGCTCGCCTGCCCGTGGGCGCACCGCACGCTGATCTTCCGCCGGCTCAAGAGGCTGGAAGGGATGATCGGCCTATCCGTCACGCACTGGCTGATGGGCGAGGACGGCTGGACGTTCGAGCCTGGCGAGGGCGTGATCCCCGATCCCGGCGGCGCCCGTTTCCTGCATGAGGTCTATACCCGCGCCGACCCGGCTTGCACCAGCAAGGTGACGGTGCCGGTGCTGTGGGACAAGCAGGCCGGCGTCATCGTCAACAACGAGAGCGCCGAGATCATCCGCATGCTGGGCTCGGCGTTCGATGGCGTCGGCGCGGCGCCGGGCGACTACTACCCCGAGGCGCTGCGCCCCGAGATCGACGCATTGAACGCCCGCATCTACGACACCGTGAACAACGGCGTGTACAAGGCTGGCTTTGCCACTACCCAGGCCGCCTACAAGGCCGCCGTCATGCCCCTGTTCGAGACATTGGACTGGCTGGAGGAGCGCTTGACCCGGCGCCAATACCTGTGCGGCAACGCGATCACCGAGGCGGATTGGCGGCTATTCACCACTTTGCTGCGGTTCGATGCCGTGTACAACGAGCACTTCAAGTGCAATCTGCGCCGCCTGGTCGATTACCCGAGCCTGTGGGGCTATGCCCGCGACCTCTACGCCCAACCGGGCGTCAGCGGGACGTGTGACTTCGGCCATATCAAGCGACATTATTACATGAGCCACCCCAACGTGAACCCGACCCGCATCGTGCCGGCCGGGCCGCTCGTGGACTGGGACGCGCCGGCGGTGCGGGAGCGTGGGCGGAAGTACGCCTAGGCTTCGAACACCACGTCCTGCGCACCCTGCCACAGCGTCATCTTGCCCAGCGCCGTCAGGTTCTCCAGTCCCTCCGTGATGGTCAGGAAGAAGTGGTTGCCGGCGAGCTGCCCCACTTTGCTCGCGAAGCGCACGCCGCCGTAGGCGAGCAGGATCTCCGTCTCGCTGATGCCGCCGGGATACACGATCACCTGACCCGGCGCGGGATAGCTGGTGTGGTTCTCGTAGCCGAGCCCCAGTTCCAGGTCCCCGAGCGGGATCCAGCATGCCTCGCCGCTCCAGCGCACATGGATGATGCGCTGCCGGTAGGGCAGCATGGCGCGGATCCGGGCGAAGGTCTTCGGCGCGTCCGTGTCCTCGAACCGCGCGCGGAAGCTGTATAGCCCGGCGGTGATCCTGACGTCTGTCATCGCGTGTCCCCCTATTCTGCGGCTCGCCGCCGCTGCTGGTCGGCCTCGAACAGCCCGTCCAACTCCTCGGCCCGTTCGTGGGCATTCTGAATCAGCCGGCGCTCGTCCTCGTAGAACGCGTGGCTCTCGACGAGATTGCGCTCGTCATGCACGCGGAACATCTCGACCGCGCGTTCCGCCTCGGCGCGGGCCACGCCCATCGCGCCCAAGGTCATCTCGGTCAGGCGCAGGCTGGAATGGAACGTCTCGCGCACGATGCCGGAGACGCCCCGGTCCATGAGCAGGTGGACGTGCCGCCGGTTGCGTGCCCGCGCGAGGATGCGCAGCTTGGGGAAGTTCCGCCGGGCGATGTCCACCACGCGCAGGCTCTCGTCCACGTCGTCCAGCGCGACCACGAGCAGCCGCGCCGTCTCGGCGCCAGCCGCGCGCAGCAGATCGGCCCGGGCGGCATTGCCGAAATACACCTTGCTGCCGAAGCGCCGGATGACGTCGACCTGCGCGGAGTCCCGTTCCAGCGCGGTGAAGCCGATGCCCTGCGTGCGCAGCACGCGACCGACGATCTGCCCGACCCGGCCGAACCCGGCGATGATGACCGGCGCGGCCTCGCCGTCGATGGCGTCGTATTCCGGCTCCGCCCGCCGGGTCAGCCGCGGCACGAGCAGCCGTTCGGACAGCGCGAACACGATCGGCGTCGCCGCCATCGACAGCGCTATGACCAAGGTGGCGCGGTTCGCCTGTCCCTGGGCCAGCGCGCCCGCAGCCACCGCAGCGCCGAACAGCACGAAGCTGAACTCGCTTCCCTGCGGCAGGGCGAGCGCGAACCGCAGGGCGCCGGACGAGTCCTGTCCCGCCATCCGGCCCAGGGCGAAGCCGATCACGGCTTTCGCCGCCATCAGCCCGGCGACCCCCAGCCGGATCAGCCCGGGCTCGGCCGCGACCAAGCCGAGCTGTGCCGCCATGCCGACCGACATGAAGAAGAAGCCGAGCAGCAGCCCCTCGAACGGCTCGATATCGGCCTGCAGCTCATGCCGGTATTCCGAGCTGGACAGCAGCACGCCGGCCAGGAATGCGCCCAGCGACATCGATAGCCCGGCCGCGTGCGCCAGCGCCGCCGTGCCGACCACGATCAGCAGCGCCGTCGCGGTGAACACCTCGGGCGTCTTCGCCCCGCCGATCAGCCGGAAGATCGGCGGCACCAGGAAGCGGCCCCCCGCCAGGATGGCGACGATGGCGGCCGCGGCGCGCAGCACTTCGAGCCATGGCACCCCGCCCTTCAGCCCGCCGCCGCCCGCGAGCAGCGGCACGAGCGCGACCAACGGGATGAACGCGAGGTCCTGGAACAGCAGCACCGCGAAGGCGTCCCGCCCCGCCTCCGAGCCGAGCAGATCACGCTCGCCCAGCATCGGCAGCACGATCGCCGTGGACGACAGCGCGAGCCCGGCGCCGAGCACCGCAGCACCGGCCCAGCCTATCCCAGCAACGTGCACCAGTGCCGCCAGCGCCGCCCCGGTCACGGCGACCTGGGCCGCCCCCAGCCCGAACACAGCCCGGCGCATCACCCACAGCCGCCGCGGCCGCAGCTCCAGCCCGATCAGGAACAGCAGCATGACCACGCCCAGCTCCGAGATCTCGGCGATGCGCGCGACGTCGCTGACCAGCCCGAGCCCCAGCGGCCCGATCACGGCGCCCGCGACCAGGTAGCCCAGCACGCTGCCGAACCCGAACCGGCGGGACGGTGGGACCGCCAGTACGGCGGCGGCGAGCAGGGCTACAAGCGTTTCGAGCATCAGGGGCTTCCCGGCCGGCGGAGTCCCGGCCGGCACATCATAGGAGCGTTGCGCTCGGCACCGGAACCCTCGGGTTCAGGCCCTTTGCCGCTGCGGCGCCCGGCGCGAGCTGCCGGCCGGCTTGGGCGGCCGGGTCGGCGCGGCCGCATCCACCTCGGGCGGCGGGGCGTCGCCGGCCGGCTCGATGCGGATCGTGCCCTCGTGCGCATCCTGCACCGCCTCGGCGAAGCGTTCGGCGGCGTCGCGGCTGATCTCGAAGCGACTCTCGCGGTCGAAGATGCGGATGGTGCCGACCTCCTGCCGGGTCACGCCGCCGAGCCGGCAGATCAGCGGCAGCAGCCATTTCGGGTCGGCATTCGCGCGGCGGCCGACATTGGCGCGGAACCAGGCCATGTCTCCCGCTGCGGCCTTGCGCCGAGGCACGTGCGGCCGGCTCGTCGCCTGCGCGTCGGACCGCTCGTAATCGCGGGGCGCGCGCGCCGTGGCGGCCGGCGTCTGCTCAGACAGCTCCTCCGGCGCCGGCAGCCGCGAGCGATACAGCCGCACGAGCGCCGCCGCCACCGCCTCGGGCGTGCTCTGGGCGAGCAGCGTCTGGGCCAGCGCCAGCTCATCCTCGGCTGGCGCCTCGGTCAGCAACGGGTCCGCGAGCAACCGCTCCTGGTCGCGCCCGCGGATCTCGTCCGCGGTCGGCGCAGCGCTCCAGCCCGCGGCCACGCCCGCCGACGCGATCAACGACTCGGCCCGGCGGCGCTTGCTGTTCGCTACCAGCAGCACCGAGGTGCCCTTGCGCCCGGCACGCCCGGTGCGGCCGCTGCGGTGCAGCAACGTCTCGCGGTTGGTCGGCAGGTCGGCATGGACGACGAGGTCGAGGTCGGGCAGATCGAGCCCGCGCGCGGCCACGTCGGTCGCGACGCACACCCGGGCGCGCCCGTCGCGCAGCGCCTGCAACGCGCCGGTGCGCTCGTGCTGGCTCAGCTCGCCCGACAGCGCGACGCTGGTGAAACCGCGCTCCACCAAGCTGCCGTGCAGCCGCCGGACGCCCTCGCGCGTGTTGCAGAACACCAACGCCGCCCGCACCTCGAACCAGCGCAGCACGTTGACGACCGCGCGCTCCAGCTCGTGCCCGGCGACCGTGACGGCGCGATACTCGATGTCGCTATGCGGCTGATTGCGCCCGGTCGTGTCGATGCGCAGCGCGTCGCGCTGATACTGCCGGGCCAGGGCGGCGATCTCGCGCGCTATGGTGGCGGAGAACAGCAGCGTCCGCCGTTCGGGCGGCGTCGCGTCCAGGATGAACTCCAAGTCCTCGCGGAAGCCGAGGTCGAGCATCTCGTCCGCCTCATCCAGCACCACGGCGCGCAGGTGCGACAGGTTGAGGTGCCGGCGCTCGATATGGTCGCGCAGCCGGCCCGGCGTGCCCACCACGATGTGGCACCCCGCCGCCAGCGCCTGCTGCTCCCGCCGGCTGTCCATGCCGCCGACGCAGCTTACCACTCGCGCCCCGGTGCGGGCATACAGCCAGCTCAGCTCGCCATGCACCTGCATCGCCAGCTCGCGCGTCGGCGCGACCACAAGGGCCAACGGCTCGGCCGCGCGCCCGAACCGCTCGGCGTCGCCCAGCAGGGTGGGCGCGATGGCGAGGCCGTAGGCCACGGTCTTGCCCGACCCGGTCTGCGCCGAGACCACCAGGTCGCGCCCGTGGGCGGCGTCCTCCAGGACGGCGAGCTGAACGGGCGTCGGCTCGTTATAGTCGCGCTCGGCGAGGGCCTGCTGCAGCGGCGGCGTCAACGGGGGAAATGGCACCTGGCTACACCCACTCGCCGCGGCGCATCACCGGCTCGGCGCCGCCATCGGCGTCGAGGCCGTCCACGTCCGCCTCGCCCGACCCGATCATCCAGTCGATGTGGATCAGGCTGCGGTTGGACCCGCGCGCATCCAGCTCGGCGTCGCTCATCGCCTCGCCGCCGCGGATGCACGTCTTGTAGGCCTGGCCGAGCGCGATGTGGCTGGCAGCGTTCTCGTCGAACAGCGTGTTGAAGAACAGCAGCCCGCTCGCCGCGATCGGCGAGGAGTGCGGCACCAGCGCCACCTCGCCCAACCGCCGCGCGCCCTCGTCAGTATCGAGCACGCGCCGCAGCACCTCCTCGCCCGTGCGGGCGGCAGCATCCACGATCCGCCCGCCCTCGAAGCGCACGGCGATGTCCTGGATCAGCGTGCCCTGGTACGACAGCGGCTTGGTGGCGCGGACGGTGCCATCGACGCGCGCGGCGTGCGGCGTGGTGAATACTTCCTCGGACGGGATGTTCGGGTTGCAGACGATGCCGTTCTTGGCGGGCGAGGCGCCGCCGATCCAGTCATGCCCGTCCGCCAGCCCGACGCGCAGGTCGGTGCCGGGTCCGCGGAAATGCAGCGCATGGAAACGTCGGCCGTTCAGCAACTGCGTGCGCGCGTGCAATGCCGCGTTGTGGGCGGCCCAGGCCGCGACCGGATCGGGCTCATCGACGCGCGATGCGGCGAAGATCGCGTCCCACAGCCGGCGGACTGCCTCGTCCTCCGGCACGTCGGGGAACACGGTCCGCGCCCAGGACGGAGTGGCGTAGCAGGCGATGGTCCAGTTGATGTGGAAGCTCGTGATGAACTCCAGGGCCGGCAGGTAGGCCTGCGAGCGGGAGCGGTTGGCGCGCGACACGCGGTCCACGTCCTGGCCGGCGAGCAGCGCCGGGTTCTCGCCGGCGATGGCCAGCCGTGCCGCGCCGCCGCGGAACGCCGCCGCCATGCCGTCGAACAGCCAGCCGCTCGCCCGGTCGAACGCCTCGTCCGGCGCGTATTGGAAGCGCATCAGCGTCGCCTCCTCGTCCGACAGAAGTGTCGTCACCAGCGGCGACCCGGCGCGATAGGCATGCTCGGTGATCCGGCGCACCAGCGGCAGGGCCTCCACCGGCGCGGTCATCACCAGCTCCTGCCCGCGCGCAAGGCCCAGGCCGACGCGCACCGCGACCTCCGCCAGCTGGTCGAGCCGGGCGGCGTGCGTGAGAGTCCGCGTCTTGGCAAGGGCGAGTTCGTTCATCCGTCAGTCTCCGGGGGCAAGCACATTACATGGCAAGTCCGGACCCGGTTTGGAACCAGCGGAGGCTAATTTAGGCTCATCCGCAGGCTCGGTGCAGGTCGTTGTCATGCGGCACGGACCAGGCGTGCCCTGAGCAGGTCGAGCTTTGCTCGCCCATAGCCTTGGCGTTTAACAAGCTTGAG
>JBBSIT010000233.1:0-6641 GCA_038231995.1 Acetobacterales bacterium
CCTCCGGCAGGCCGGGCTGGTCGCGCAGCAGGGCGGCGACGCTCTCCATCATGCGGGCGCGCTGCTGGGCGGGCTGCCCGGCGCTCTCGGCCTCGGCCTGCGCGCGCAACGCCGCGATCTCGTCGAGCTGGGCGGCCAGCACCGAAGCGAGCCGCGCACCCTCCCCTTCCCGCGCGGCGGCAAGCTCCCCCAGCGCCGCCGTGAAGCCGGCGCGCACGGCGGCGAGTTGCGGCGGCGACACACCTTCCTCGCCCGCGGCGGCCGGGCGCAGCACGCCGGGCAGCGCCAGCAGCGCCTCCGCTCGCGGCGCCGGCGCGCCGGGGATGCGGGCCATGAGGTCGAGGGCCGCGCGCAGCACGTCCTCGATGGCCGCCGGGTCGGGCTGGAGCCGCGAGCGCTCCTCGCGCCGCACGGTGAGGTTGGCCGAGACGTTGCCGCGGCGCAGCACCCGCCCGGCCGCCTCGCGCAATGGCGCCTCCAGCGCGTCGAACCCGGCGGGCAGGCGGAACCGCAGCTCCAGGCCGCGCCCGTTCACGCTGCGCAGCTCCCACGCCCAGGACAAGCCGTCCTCGGCGCCCTCGGTGCGGGCGAACCCGGTCATGCTGGCGAGCGGCATAGGCATCTCCGTGGGGGCGCGACGGTTTAGCAGCGTTGGCCTATCCTGCGAACATGCCTCGCTTCGATTCCGTGCTCATCACCGGCGCGTCCTCCGGTCTCGGCCGCGCCCTCGCCCTTGCCTGCGCGCGACCCGGCGCCGTGCTGCACCTGTCCGGCCGCGACGGCCCGCGGCTGGATGCGGTCGCGGCCGAAGTGCGGGCGGGCGGCGGGACGGCGCATCCGCGCGTGCTGGACGTGACCGACGCGGAGGCGATGGCGACGTGGATCGGCGGTGTGGGCCGGCTTGACCTGGTGGTGGCGAACGCCGGCACCTCGGCCGGCACCGGGCTGGGCACGACGGAGCGGCCCGAGCAGGTGCGCCGCATCTTCGACGTGAACCTCGGCGGCGTGCTGAACACGGTGCTCCCCGCGATGGCCGCGATGCGCGCGCAGGCGCCGGGCGCGGACGGCCTGCGCGGCCGTATCGCGACGGTCGCGAGCATCGCCGCCTTCGTGCCGGCGCCGGGCGCGCCGAGCTACGCCGCGTCCAAGGCGGCGGTGGATGCCTGGACCGTGGCGACGGCGCTGACGGCCCGGGCGGACGGCATCGCGATGACCAGCGTCTGCCCGGGCTACGTGCGCACGCCGATGGCGTCGGCCAACTGGTTCCCGATGCCGGGCCTCATGGATGCTGACCGGGCGGCCGCGATCATCCTGCGCGGCGTCGTGGCCGGGCGGCGCCGGGTCATCTTCCCGTGGTGGATGGCGGCGCTGGCCCGGGCAGTGGGAGCCTTGCCGCCTGCCCTGTCCGGTGCGCTGCTGTCGATGGCGCCAGGGAAGGCGTCGGAGTAGTGGGGAGTTCTACGGCCGCGCCGCTCCGCGCGTGCCGATCCACTCGGTGAGCCGCGCCATGATCGACGCGCTGTCGCCAGACAGATGGAGGATCTTCAGGCGTGCTGCCTGGCCGGAGCGGATGCTGATATCGGCTTTCCTCAGGCCCAGCGCGCCGGCCAGATAGGCGACCAGCGCCTTATTGGCGGCGCCCTCGACCGGCAGCGCGACGAGACGTATTTGCAGCGCCGGGCGGCCGTCCGGTCCCGTAGTGACGCCGTCCAGCCCGTTCCGGTTGGCCCTGGGGGTCAACCGCACCGTGAGACGGACGCCGTGCGTTCCCGCCGTGAACGGCATCTCGTGCTCCCTGGCCAGGGTCGGCGGAGAACATCGCTCGAAGCTCATGCGCGTGATCCACGCCCACGCGCTTGCGGTCAGGCCTGCCGGAATGGGTTGCGGATGGTCAGCCGACCCTCGATCACCTGGCCGTCCTGCATGTCCTCGGACAGCAGGGTGGCGCAGCCCGCTTCCAGCGCCGAGGCGACGATCAGGGCGTCGTAGAACGCGAAGTTATGGCGTGAGGCGAGCGCGAGTGCCGTCTCGTGCGTCGCCACGGTGAGCGGCAGCGGCGGCGGGCAGAGAGATCGCAGAGCAGACAATGTCTCTCCGATTTCGAACCAAGATAGCTTGAGCTTGCGTCGCGCGACGGTGGCGAACTCGTTCAGCACTTGAACGCTGATCGTGTCGCCCTCGGCAAGGAGCCTTGTCGCAACCGCTTGGCGGGGATCGTCCTCGACCAAAGTGTAAAGCAGCACGTTGCTGTCAAAGAAGACCCTATCGCTCACTCGCCGCCGCGCTCGTTCGCCTCGTCGCGCGAGAAGCGGAAGCCGGGCGGCATCGGCCGGGCAAACGCGCGCAGCCGCGCGAGCGCCTCCTCGCGCGTACGGTCGCTCGCGACGCGGAAGGTTCGGTCGCCAGCGACCTCGATCTCGTCGCCTTCCTTCAACTGCAACGCCTCGACGACGGCCGCCGGGAGCCGCACGGCGAGACTGTTGCCCCATTTGCTGACCTGCATGGCACGGATGCTCCCTGATATACTCTGCCGCATGTATATCAGCAGCAGTGGGACTCAGGCAACTATCGACTCATCATCGTCCTAAACCACGTCCAGTTTGAATACCATGGTCCTGTCCGCCTCTGGCCAGAGAAGGTGACTGCGATGCCGTGCCCCTGATCACAGGGGCGGCACTATGCTTTCCAAACTGGACGCGGTTTAATTGAGACAGCATCAGCACAGGTCAGCTCATACATGGAGACCAGCCACTCCATGATGGATGCTCCCTGGTCCGCCCTGGTGTGTCCGATAGCGTCGGCGGCAAGCACGACTTCGAGGCCGCGCTGGGCTGCATCGGCCGCCGAGAGGCCGACGCATCCGTCCATGAACACGCCGGCGAGAACGATCCTGGTCACACCAAGCTCTCTCAATCGGGCATCGAGGTTCGTATTCAGGAAGATGCTGTTCGCCGTCTTGGGGATGACCTCCGCCGAGGGAGCCGGCAGGAAACCTTCGACCGGCTCCGCGTCAGCCGTGCCCTCGATCAGGCAGGGGTAGTCATATTTCAACATCAGGCGCGACCAGGTGCTTCGGTCCGCTCGATGGATCGTCCTCACGTCGAAAACGGGTGTCCCAGCCTCGGCGAACTGCGCCATGAGACGGTTGATTGTCGGAATCAGGCCGGCTAGCTGCGCTGCGCGTTCCGGCAACCGGAACATCCAGCGCTGCATGTCTATGACGGCAAGTGCGTGCACGATGAGCCTCTTTTGCGCTCGGAGGGCAGCTTACGACATTGAACGTCGCCTCCGAGCCGACCACCGATCAACGCCCCTCCAATCACCCTCCAACCCTACAACCGCCCGGCCCGCGCCCGCTCCACCTCGCGCCAGCGCGCCACGTTGCGGTTGTGCTCCTCGATGGTGCGGGCGAAGGCGTGGCCGCCCGTGCCGTCCGCCACGAAATAGAGCGCGTCGGACTCCGCCGGCTGCAGCGTCGCTTGCAGCGCCGCCCGGCCGGGCATGCTGATCGGACCCGGCGGCAGCCCGGCGATGCGATACGTGTTGTACGAATCGTCCCGCTCCAGCTCCGCGCGGGTCAGCCCGTGGTCCAGCACGCCCAGCCCGCCGCTCGCGCCATAGACGACGGTCGGGTCGGATTGCAGCTTCATGCCCAGCCGCAAGCGGTTGAGGAACACCGCCGCGATCCGCGGGCGCTCGTCGGGCACGCTCGTTTCCCGCTCGACGATGCTCGCGAGCACCAGCGCCTCCTCCGGCGAGGCGAACGGCACCGCCGGGTTGCGCGCGGCCCAGGCGCGGTCGAGAGCGCGGTCCATCGCCGCGCGGGCCCGCTCCAGTAGCGCCGTGCGGGTCGTGCCGCGCTCATAGGCGTAGGTCTCGGGCAGGATGCGCCCCTCCTCCGGCAGCGGCGTCCCGCCGGTGAGCGCCGGCGCTTGCTCGAGCAGGCGGGCGACCTGCGCCGCCGTCAGCCCCTCGGGGATCGTCAGGCGGTGCTGGACCGGGCGCCCGGTGCGCAGCACCGCGAGCGCCTGGCGCAGGCTGGCGGCGGCGGGGAACTCCAGCTCGCCCGCCCGCAGCGCGCCGTCGCGCAGGGTCAGGAGAGCGGCGGCACGGAACTGGAGCGCGCTGGCGACGACGCCTTCGCGCTCCAGCGCTTCGGCCAGCTCGTCGATGCCGCCGCGCGGGACGACGACGGCGCGACCGGACGCGAGCGGACCTGGCGCGTCGTAGGTGCGCAGCGCGAGCAGCGCCGCGCCGCCGGCGAGCAGTCCCAGGACTAACGTACCGAGGAGAAACCCGCGCAGCACGCGGCCCATGGCGGGTTAGGCGGCGCGCTTGAACAGGATGCTGGCGTTGGTCCCGCCGAAGCCGAAGCTGTTGGACAGCGCGATGTCGATGCGCCGCTCCTGCGCCTGATGCGGCACGCGGTCGACGAGGCTCGCGCGGCTCGGGTTGTCCAGGTTCAGCGTCGGGGGTGCGATGCCGTCACGGATGGCGAGGATGGAGAAGATCGCCTCGATGGCGCCGGCGGCGCCCAGCAGGTGCCCGGTCGCGGACTTGGTGCTGCTCATGGCGATCCCGCGCGCCGCGTCGCCGAACAGGCGCTCGACCGCCTCGAGCTCCAGGTCGTCGCCGAGCGGGGTGGAGGTGCCGTGGGCGTTGACGTACTGGATGTCCTCGACGCCGATGGCGCCGTTGCGCAGCGCCGCCTTCATGGCGCGGAAGGCGCCCTCATGCCCGTCGGCCGGCGCCGTGATGTGATGCGCGTCGCCGGACATGCCGTAGCCCGCGACCTCGCCGTAGATCTTGGCGCCGCGGGCCTTCGCGTGCTCCAGCTCCTCCAGCACGACGACGCCCGCGCCCTCGCCCATGACGAAGCCGTCGCGGTCGCGGTCCCACGGGCGGGAAGCCGCCGGCGGGTTGTCGTTGAAGGCGGTGGACAGGGCGCGGCTGGCGCAGAACCCGGCCATCCCCAGCTCGTTCACCGCACCCTCGGCGCCGCCCGCGACCATCACGTCGGCGTCGCCCAGCATGATAAGCCGGGCCGCGTCGCCGATGGCGTGCACGCCGGTGGCGCAGGCCGTGACCACGGAGTGGTTCGGGCCCTTGAAGCCGTACTTGATGGAGAGGTGGCCCGAGGCGAGGTTGATCAGCGCGGACGGGATGAAGAACGGCGACAGCCGGCGCGTCTTGCCGGTATAGACCATCACCGACGCCTCGTAGATCGTGCCGAGGCCGCCGATGCCCGAGCCGATCATCACGCCGGTGGCGCAACGCCCGTCCTCGTCCTGCGGCGCCCAGCCGCTGTCCTCGACCGCCTCGATGGCGGCGACCATGGCGAGATGGATGAATCGGTCCATCTTCTTCTGGTCCTTGACGGGGATCCACTCGGAGATGTCGAGCCGGCCATCCGCGCGGGTGCCGACCGGTACCTGGCCGGCGACCTTGGCCGGCAGGTCCTTGGTGTCGAAGGACTGGATGGCGGTGATGCCGCTCTCGCCCGCGACCAGGCGGCGCCAGACGTGCTCCACACCCAGCCCGAGCGGACAGGCGATGCCCATCCCCGTCACGACCACGCGCCGCATCGCCGCCATCCTATCCTGCTAGGCCCACCAGGACGGCGCTCAGGCCGCCTTCTGCTTCTCGATGTAGTCGATCGCGTCCTTCACGGTGGCGATCTTCTCGGCCGCGTCCTCGGGGATCTCGACTCTGAAAGCCTCCTCGAAGGCCATGACGAGCTCGACCGTGTCCAGGCTGTCGGCGCCCAGGTCGTCGATGAACGACGCCTCGGGTGTCACCTTGGCCTCCTCGACGCCCAGGTGCTCCACCACGATCTTCTTAACCTTGTCGGCGACTTCGCTCATCTTCTCAGTTCCTATGCCGTGTGACCGTGGGCTGAGCCGGTCTGCCTTGCCCAGATTGCTTCGCCCAGGTTGCCTCGCGCAGAGCAGCCAGGCGCTTAACATGGTTTCCCCCGCCGCGCCACGGCGCGGACGCCGAGAGCGTGCTCAGCATGACTGGGCACGCTCTACTGGGCACGCTCTCGCTGTGGTCTCACGCGCTGACTCAGCCGGCTGCCCGCGCGCGGCGCGGCCAGACCGCCTGAAAGCGCTTCAGGCCATCAGCATCCCGCCGTTGACGTGCAGCACGGCGCCCGTCACCCAGGCGGCCTCGTCGCTGGCGAGATACACCACGGCCGCCGCCACGTCCGCCGGCTGGCCGAGGCGGGCCAGGGGGATGCGCTCGGCGAGCCGCGCCTTCTGCTCCGCGGTCAGCGCATCGGTCATCGGCGTCTCGATGAAGCCCGGCGCCACGGCGTTCACCGTCACCCCCCGGCTCGCCACCTCCTGCGCCAAGGCCTTCGTCATGCCGACCAGCCCGGCCTTCGCCGCCGCGTAGTTCGCCTGGCCGGGGTTGCCGGTCGCGCCCACGATGCTGCCGATCGCGATCAGCCGGCCGGCCCGGCGCCGCAGCATCCCCTTGAGCGCCGCCCGGCTCAGCCGGAACGGCGCCGTCAGGTCCACGTCCAGCACGGCCTGCCAGTCCTCGTCCTTCATGCGCAGGCTCAGCCCGTCCCGCGTCATCCCGGCGTTGTTGACCACTATATCGAGCGGGCCGCAGGCGGCCTCGGCGGCGGCGAC
>JBBSIT010000234.1:0-6615 GCA_038231995.1 Acetobacterales bacterium
AGTTCGCCGTCCTCCGCACGCTGATCTCAACCGCAAGAAAGCAGGGCTGGGATTTGCTGGCCGCCCTGACAGGCCAACCCGACAACCTGGTCGCCGAACTGCGGATCACTTGAGCTTTCCGCGACAACCTGGACAGTTACAATTCCCGTGGTCAACGAGCCGCCGGCAAGCCGCAGCTCGCACTGGAGCATTCGATTGCGTCAGGCCACGCGGATGGCGGGACAGGTGAGGAACTCTTACATTACGTGCCAGCTGCGGTGGCGGTTGATGCCCAGCACCGCGACGTGGCCGACGTCCGGCATTATTGCGAACTGCTCGTCCCTCCGTCTCTGGATGGGGCAGATTGAAGGCTGGCAGGGAGAAACCGTCGAAGCTCGTGCGCAAGCGCCATGTGTAGGGCAACCACGTGCGGCAGCAACGTCAACATGGCCCGCCTTGGGGGACGCGATGGACGCAGCTAGCCGCACGTAGGCCGGATCTCGCCCTTTCCCCCGACAGCCCCCCGCGCGATAGTCGCCCCCATGCCAGATCCCGTGCTCGTCGCCGTCCTGCAAGCCCGGCTCGCCGCCATCGCCGAGGAGATAGGCGAGGCCATGCTGAGGACCTCGTATTCCCAGATCCTCAACTCGTCGCGGGACTTCTCCATCGCGCTCACCGACGCGCGGTGCCGCCTCGTCGCCCAGGCCGACCACATCCCGGTCCACGTGGGCGCCATGCCCTGGGCCGTGCGCGCCGTCTCCGCCGCCTTCCCCGAACCGGTGCAAGGCGACGTGTTCCTGCTCAACGACCCCTATCACGGCGGCAGTCACTTGCCGGACCTCACCGCCTTCGTGCCCGTCTTCGCGCAGGGACAACACCTGTTCTGGTCTGTCGTCCGCGGGCACCAGAGCGACATCGGCGGCTCCACCCATGGCGGCTACAACCCGGCCGCCACCGAGATCTGGCAGGAAGGGCTGCGCGTCCCGCCGATCCGCCTGACCGAAGGCGGCGTGGTGCGGGAGGACCTGGTGGCCATGCTCGCCGCCAACACCCGCAACGCGCGCGACTTCCGGGGCGACCTGGCCGCCATGGTCGGCGCCGCCCGCCAGGGGGCCGCGCGGCTCGCAGCCGTCGCAGAGGAGCACGGGGCGGACGCCCTGCTCGGCGTGGTGGACGCCATCCTCGACGCGAGCGAACGCCACGCCCGCGCCGTCGTCGCGACCTGGGCCGAGGGCACCTACCACGGCGAGGCCATCCTGGACGACGACGGCCACGGGCGGGAGGACATCCGCATCCGCGCGACGGTCACGGTCCGCGACGGTGCCGTGGACGTGGACCTATCCGGGAGCGATCCCCAGGTCGCCGGCTTCTGCAACTCGTCCTACGCGAACAGCTGGTCGGCCGCGGCGATGGCGTTCGCCTACCTGCTCGACCCCGATACGGCGCGCAACGACGGCGCCTTCCGCCCGCTGCGCGTCCGCATGCAGGAGGGCACGGTGGTCTGGGCGCGCGAGGGCGCCGCGGTGACGCTCTGCACCAGCCACCCGAGCAACGAGATCGTGGAGGCCATCGTCTCCGCGCTCGCGCCCGCATGCCCGGACCGGGTCATGGGCGGCTGGGGGCGGCGCTTCCGCCTGGCGATCGCCGGGCAGGACCCGCGCAGCGGGCGGCGTTTCATCTGGCACCTGTTCCACGCCCGGCCCGGCGGCGGCGCCTCCGTCGCCGGCGACGGCTGGGCCACTGCGGGCGAGTGGCACACCGTCGGCGGCATCAAGTTCGGCTCCACCGAGGTGATGGAGGCGCGCTTCCCCCTCGTGCTGGAGCGCCACGAGTTCCGCGAGGGGTCCGGCGGCGCGGGCCGCCACCATGGCGGGGACGGCGCGGTGCTGGATCTGCGCGTGGAGGCCGAGGGCGCGATGGCCAACACCGCGGGCGACGGCGCCCGGCACGGCGCCCGCGGCATGGGCGGCGGCGCTGACGGACTGCCGCACCACTACGTGCTGGAGGCACCTGGCGCGCCGCCCCGGACCTTGCGCACCAAGGAGGCGGGCGTGCCAGTGCCGCGCGGCAGCCGGTTCCGGCTGCTCTCCGGCGGCGGCGGCGGCTGGGGAACGCCCGCGTGACCTACGCCATCGGCGTGGACGTGGGCGGCACCTTCACGGACGTGGTGGTGCGCGGCCCGGACGGGGCGACGACGCTCGCCAAGGCGCCCACCACGCCGGAGGACCAATCGCTCGGCGTGCTGGAGGGGGTGCGCCGGGCCGCGTCGGCGATGGGGCTGGAGCTGCCCGAGCTGCTCGCGCGGACAAGCCGCGTGGTCCACGGCACCACGGTCGCCACGAACGCGCTGCTGGAGGGCAAGGGCGCTCCCGTCGCGATGCTCGTCACCGAGGGGCACCGCGACGTGCTGGAGATGCGCGAGGGGCTGAAGCCCGAGCGCTACGACCTGCGCATGCCCCCGCCTGCGCCGCTCGTGCCCCGCACGCTCCGCCTGCCCGTGCGGGAGCGCATGCGCGCGGACGGCACGGTCGAAATCCCGCTCGCCCCGGTGTCCCTGGACGCGGCGCTGGACGCTCTGGCGGCATCCGGCGTGACGGCGGTCGCGGTCTGCTTCCTGCACGCCTGGCGCAACCCGGCGCATGAGCGCGCGGCGGCCGAGGCGGTGCGGGCGCGCCTGCCCGGTGCCTACGTCACCGCCAGCGCGGACGTACTGCCGGAGATCAAGGAGTTCGAGCGCTGGGGCACCGCGGTCGCCAACGCCCTGGTCGGCCCGCTCGTGCAGGCCTACCTCGCCCGGCTCGGCCGGCGGCTGACGGAGGCCGGGCTGCCGCGGCCGCCCTTCATCATCCTCAGCCACGGGGGCGTCGCCACGGTGGAGGAGGCCGGGCGGCTCGCCGCCGGAACCGCGCTCTCCGGCCCGGCCGGAGGCGTGGCGGCGGCGGTGGCGCTGTTCCGCGCCGGGGCGGGCGAGGCGCTGGTGACGTTCGACATGGGCGGCACCAGCACCGACATCGCCCTCGTGCGCGACGGAGCGGCGGCAATGGCCGGGGCGCGCGCCGTGGGTGCGGCGCGCATCGCCCTGCCCAGCCTGGACATCACCACCCTCGGCGCAGGCGGCGGCAGCATCGCGGCGGTCAGCACGGGCGGGCTGCTGCGCGTGGGGCCGGAGAGCGCCGGCGCCGTGCCCGGCCCGGCGTGCTACGGCCGCGGTGGGACGGAGGCCACCGTCACGGACGCCAACCTGGTGCTCGGCTACCTCGCGGACTCGCTGGGCGGCGGCTTCCAACTGGACCGCAGCGCGGCAGACGCGGCGCTGGCCCGGGTGGGCGCCCGGCTCGGGCTGGACGCGGCGGCCGCCGCGGCGGGGGTATATCGCCTGGTCAACGCCCGCATGGCGGATGGAGTGCGGCTGGCAACCGTGCGCCGGGGCGGGGACCCGCGTGGCGTCGCGTTGCTCGCCTTCGGAGGGGCGGCCGGGGTGCATGTCTGCGCCGTTGCGGCGGAACTCAGCATCGGCCGCGTGCTGGTGCCCATGCAGGCCAGCGTGCTCTCCGCCTGGGGGATGCTGGAGACCGACCTGACCGTCCATCTCGCGCGCAGCCTGCCCGGCCCGGTGGACCCCGCCACGCTGGCGGCCGCCTTCGCCGACATGGAGGCGGAAGGGCGTGCGCGCCTGTCCTGGCATGACGGGCCGGTCACGGCCGCCCGCAGCGCCGACATGCGCTACGGCGAGCAGGTCTTCGAGATCCCGGTCTCCCTGGACGGGTTGGACCTGGCCGCGCCGGCCGCCCGGGCCGAGGCGGAGGCGCGGTTCCACCGGCGGCATGAGGAGCTGTTCACCTACGCCATGCCGGGCCAGGACGTGGCGCTGGCGAGCGCGCGCCTCGAAATGACGGGCCGCCTGCCGCCTCTGCCCCATCGCGCCGTGGGCGAGGCATCCCCCGCCGAGGCCTCGGGCACGCGCCGGGCCTGGCTGGGCGGCGCCTGGGTCGATGCACCGGTCTGGCAATTGGAGGCCCTGTCGGCGGATCAGGCAGTGGACGGTCCGGCGCTGCTCGACTCCCCCACGACCTCCGTGCTGCTCCGCCCGGGCGACCGGGCGCGGCTGGACGCGCGAGGCTGGCTGGAGGTGGTGGTGGCCGGCTGAGGTTGCGCCCGGCTGCACGCTCCGGTTCACTGCTCCCACCCTACCTGGAGGCCGACATGTCCTCGCTCACACGCCGCACCGTATTGGGCGCCTCGCTCGCCGGCCTCGTTCCCGCACACCGCGGGTTGGCGCAGGACCGGCCGGTCCGCATCGGCGTGATCAACGACCAATCCGTTCCCTACGCCGACCTGGCGGGACCCGGCAGCGCGCTCGCCGTGCGGATGGCCGCGGCGGACGCGGGAGCCGCCGGGCTGCAGCGCCGCGTCGAGGTGCTGGTGGGCGACCATCAGAACAAGCCGGACGTGGGCGTCAGCCTGATCCGCGAGTGGTTCGCGTCCGGCGGCGTGGACTGCGTGGTGGACGTGTCCAACAGCGCCATCTCGCTCGCGGCCCAGCCGCTGGCCGTCCAGTACGACCGGCTGATCCTGCACGTTTCCAGCACCACCAGCGAGCTGGCCGGACGCGGCTGCGGCGCGCGCGGGGTGCAGTGGGCGCAGAACACTTACGCCGATGCCAACGGCCTCGCGCGCGGGCTGCTGCGCGCGGGGAAGACGAGCTACTACTTCATCACCGTGGATTACGCGTTCGGCCATGCGGTGGAGGCCGACATGACGGCGGCCGTGCGCGCGGGCGGCGGCACGGTGGCGGGCGGGGTGCGCCACCCGCTGAACAACGGGGATTTCGCGAGCTTCCTCGCCGGCGCGCAGTCCAGCGGGGCGCAGGTGGTCGTGCTCGCCAACTCCGGCGCGGACCTCATTACCGCCGTCAAGCAGGCCGGCGAGTTCGGGATCACCCGGCGGCAGTCCCTGGCCGCCCCCATCGTCTATCTCACGGACGTGCATGCGCTGGGGCTGGAGGCGGCACAGGGCCTCCAGTTCGTGCAGAGCTGGTACTGGGACATGGACGAGCCCTCCCGCATCTGGGCGCGCCGCTTCTTCGCCGAGCGGCGGCGGATGCCGACCGACCTGCAGGCGGGCGCCTACTCGGCCGCCAGCCACTACCTGCGCGCCGTGGCGACGGCCGGCACGGAGGCCGCGCCGGTGCTGGATGCCATGCGCGCCACCCCGGTCGAGGGGTTCTACGCGCCGGGCGGGCGCATTAGCGCGAACAACAAGCTCACCTTCGAGCTGCTGCTCGCCCAGGCCAAGACGCCGGGCGAGAGCCGCTATCCCTGGGACTACCTGCAAGTGCTGGCCCGCATTCCCGGCGAGGACGCGTTCCGCAACCCGGCCGAGAGTGGCTGCCCCCTCGTGCGAGGGTAGATCGCAGCGCCGATGCGCGCCGTGGGCGGTCGCGTTGGTTGCCGCTGCGACCAGCGCCTGCGCGAGGCTGCCCGCAGCGCGGACGCCCGAACCGGGCGATACGGTTATACATGTGGTGGACCTTGGCTGGCATACCGATCTCGCGATCCCCGCCTCGGACACGCCGGTGCCGGCAGGCGCCGCACCGATGGTGCTGCTGGGGTTCGGGGCGCGCGGCTGGTACATGGCGGCCGTGCCGAACTCGTGGGATGGCGTCGCGGCGTTGACGGGAACCGCGGGCGTAGTGCTGGCCCGGCCGCTGCCGTCGGCGCCCGAGGCCCTGTTCGGGCCGGACCGGGTGGTGGCGCTGCGGGTCTCGCCCGAGGGCATGGCGAGCCTGCGAGACTTCCTGCGCGCGACGCTCGCGGCCGGACCGGGAATACCCGTCCGCCTCGCCAACGGTCCCTACCCCGGCAGCGCGTTCTACGCGGCCGCCACGCGATACGGCCTGGGCTACACCTGCAACACCTGGACCGTGGACGCCCTGCGCGCGGCTGGGCTGCCGGTGAGTGCGTGGGGCGTCGTCAGCGCCGGCGAGGCCATGTGGCAGGCGCGGCGCGCCGCAGGCACCGCAGCGCCGGCCCCGTTGCCGACCGGCGCCCCAGCAGCGCCGGCGTCAGCGGCCAAGGGATGAATGGCACGTCGGTACCGGCTGCCAACACCGGGGTTCATCATGTCGCCCAGGCCGACGCGGTCCGGCCACACAGCCCCGACTGGCTCAACCTCGCCGCTCACACCCATGCTGCATTAACATTTTGCCTGGATGACCAATTGGGGGCTGGTCACGTGCGCACCGATACGCGCGGCCACCTCCTGCCGAGCTTCCGGGGAGGCGCTTGAGCCAAGTCGCCGTTCTGGAACCGCCACGCCCTGGCGGATCGAAATTTATAAGGTAACGTCTGCAAGAATACACTCTTGCAACCCGGCTCACGCCGCCTGCTCGGCTGTCCGCTGGACCAGCATCATGCGTCGGGACCGGCGTTTCAACAGCTCAACCAACACGAGCAGCACGGCGGCCGCCAGCGTCATCACCGTGGCGGCCGCCGCGATGGTGGGCGAGATGTTCTCGCGGATCGAGGAGAACATCTCGCGCGGCAGGGTGCGATGCTCCGGCCCGCCGATCATGAGGTTCGTGACCACCTCATCGAACGAGGTAGCGGCGGCGAACAGGAACCCGGGCAAAATCAA
>JBBSIT010000235.1:0-6610 GCA_038231995.1 Acetobacterales bacterium
ACCGCATTTTCTCCTCCGGCGACGATCTGGTCGCTCACTGCTGCGAAGCCTGGAACAAGCTCATCGCACAGCCGTGGCGCATCATGTCCCTCGGACTTCGAGACTGGGCGCATGGGTTCTGATCAGAGAGACTTGGTATTAGAGCAAACAAACCTTTCTCGACGTATAAGAATGCCGCCTTGAGATTCTCGATGCGATCCGCTTCGAATCGGTCCAAATGAGCAGTTCCATGTGCCATAGCGACGTTCCACCCTCAAACCGAGCGTTGCAATAAGGGCCAAGCAAATGCGCCACGACCTGATCATCCGCGATGCCACCCTGCTCGACGGCACAGGCGCGGCGCGCACCCGCGGCGATCTCGCCGTCAGCGGCGACCGGATCGCCGCCATGGGCGACCTCGGCGCGCACTCGGCGGACCGGGAGCTGGACGCCGCCGGGCTGGCACTGGCGCCGGGGTTCATCGACGCGCACACGCATGACGACCGCGCCGTGCTGTGCGGCCCGGCCTGCATGCTGTGCAAGATGAGCCAGGGGGCGACCACCGTCGTCGTCGGCAATTGCGGCATCAGTCTGTCGCCGGTGCGGATGCGCACCCGCCCGCCGCCGCCGCTGGACCTGCTGGGCGACGAGAGCTGGTGGGTGTTCGACAGCTTCGGCGAGTATGCCGACCGGCTGCGGCGCGACCCGGCGCCGGTCAACACCGTAGCACTCATCGGCCACATGTCGCTGCGCGTCGAGGCGATGGAGGGCGATGTCGGGCGGACGGCGACGGACCGCGAAGCCGAGCAGATGCGCCAGCGGCTGGCGGAGTCGCTGGCCGAGGGCGCGTCGGGCTTCTCCACCGGGCTGTGGTATCCGCCGAACGTGGGCGCGACCACGGAGGAGGTCATCGCGGTCGGCCAGGCGCTGCGCGACGCGGGCGGGATGTACGTCACCCACATGCGCGACGAGGGCGCGGGCGTGCTCGACAGCATCGAGGAGACGCTCCGCATCGGCCGCGGCACGGACGCGCCCGTGGTCATCAGCCATCACAAGTGCTCGACGCCGGAGAACTACGGCCGCAGCCGGGAGACGCTGCCGGCGATCGACGCCGGAGCCGCGCGGCAGCGGGTCGATTTCGACGTGTATCCCTACGCGGCCAGCTCCACCGTGCTGCGGCCGGACACCGTGCGCGAGGACGTGGCGGTGAAAGTCACCTGGTCCGTGCTGCACCCGGAGATGGTCGGACGCATGCTGGCGGACATTGCGGCGGGCTGGGGCCTGGAGCTGCGGCAGGCGGCCGAGCGGCTGCTGCCGGCCGGCGCGATCTACTTCCAGATGGACGAGGGCGACGTGCAGCGCATCCTGGCGCACCCGCGCAGCATGGTCGCCAGCGACGGCCTGCCGCATGACGAGTTCCCGCACCCGCGGCTGTGGGGCACCTTCCCGCGCGTGCTCGGCCACTACGCGCGCGACCTCGGGCTGTTCAGCCTGGAGACGGCCGTGCACAAGATGACGGGGCGCACCGCCGAGGTGTTCGGCCTGCGCGACCGCGGCGTGCTGCGCGCCGGCGCCTACGCCGACCTCGTCCTGTTCGACCCGGCGACGGTGCGCGACGCCGCCGACTTCGACACCCCGACGCGCCCCGCCGACGGCATCATCGAGACGTGGGTCAACGGGCAGTCGGCCTATGTGGGCGGCCAGGGTGCGACCGATGCGCGGGCGGGACGCTTGGTAGCGCGCAACCGTGGTTAGTGCAAATAAGACACAAGCGCGAAATCGTGTCTCCGATCCAGCTTACGATTGACGCCCTGCCCGGGAGAGCGATGATGCCGTGTTCGCGGCCGTCGAGCCTCGTTCCCCCGTCTGCAAAGAACCTACCATGACCTTCCGCCGTATCGCCGTCGCCGCCTTCTCTGGAATCCTGCTTGCCGGTCTCGCCGCGGCCAGCGCCGACGCTGCCACCCACCGCCGCCACAGCACCGCGCAGCACCACGCGATGTCGGCACAGCACCATCGCAGCACGGCGGTCTCGACCCGCGCGCCCCGCAACACCACTCTGGCGCAGCGCGGCCGCGGCGCGGATCCCGAGCGCTCGTCCGTGGACCAGTTGAACGACCAGAGCCTGCAACGCGCCCGCGGCGCCCAGTAGGCCAGCTTCCCGGCGGCGGCGCAGGCCCGCGCCGCCGCCGGACGCCGCTCCCTCGCGCGGCACATCTCTGCCCTGCGCCGGCAGTCATGCCCTTCGACGCGGCGCCATGGTGAGCTGCCGATATGGCAGATCTCCTGACCTTCTCCATGTTCGTCGTCGCGACCTCGATCACGCCGGGTCCGAACAACGTCATGGTTGCGGCGGGGGCGGCCAACCACGGCCTGCGCGCCACTGTGCCGCACGTCCTCGGCATCTCGTTCGGCCTCGGCGCCATGGTCATCGTCGTCGGGCTGGGGTTGGCTGGCCCCTTGTCCCATGCTCCGGCCCTTCACCTCGCCCTGCGGTGGATCGGAGCGGCCTGGATAGTCTGGATCGCCTGGACGCTGGCCCGGGCGCCGGTTGCTGCTGGGGCGCGTGGAAGCCGGGCGCCGCCGATGGGGTTCGCGGCGGCGGCGCTGTTCCAGTGGGTGAACCCGAAAGCCTGGCTCATGGCGGTGGTGGCGGCCACGGCCTACACCGTGCCGGGCGGCGACTTGCCGCGGCAGGTGCTGACGCTCGCGCTGATCTTCGCGGTGGTGTGCCTGCCGTGCCTGGGTTTCTGGGCGATCGTCGGCGCAGGCGCCAGCCGGATGCTGCGAACGCCGGGCCGGATGCGGGCGTTCAACGTGGCGATGGCGGTGCTGCTGGTGGCGTCGGTCGTGCCGATCGTGGTTGGTTAGGCCCACACCCTGCCGCGAGGACCCCCATGCTGTTCGACTTCACCACGCTGTCCGCCAAGGACCGCTACAAGCTGCTCATCTCCACCGTCGTGCCGCGGCCGATCGCCTGGGTGGTGACGCAGGACCTCGCCGGCGTGCTGAACGCTGCGCCCTACTCGTTCTTCAACACGTTCGCCAACGATCCGCTGATCGTCGTGATCGGCATCGGCGGGCGCCGCGCCGGGGACGTGAAGGACACCGGCGGCAACATCCGGCTCACCGGGCAGTTCGTGGTGAACCTGGTGGCGGAGGAGAACGCGCCGGCGATGAACGTGACGGCGATCGACTTCGGCCCCGAGGTGGACGAGCTGCGCGAGGCCGGGCTGCACACCCTGCCCTCCACCCGCGTCGCGCCCCCGCGCATCGCCGAGAGCCCGGTGGCGTTCGAGTGCGAGCGGCTGATGGCCCTGGAGTTGAACAACGACCGGACGCTGGTGCTCGGTAAGGTGCTCGCGATGCACGTGCGCAACGACGCCGTGCTCGACCCGGCGCGCTGCTACATCGACACGCCCAAGCTCAACCTGGTCGGCCGGATGCACGGCGCCGGCGTGTATGCGCGCACGACCGACACGTTCGACATGCCGCGCATCCTGGAGGCGGACTGGGTGAAGCGGGCCGCGGAGTAGCTGCATCCGTCGTTGACGCCGAACGGTCCGGAGCGGCAAGCTGGATCATCATGATCGACCTGCACGGCATCGACCACTGCACCATCCGCGGCCGCCCGCAGGACGTGGAGTGGCTGCGCGACTTCTACCGCGACGTGCTCGGGTTGCAGGAAGGCCGCCGCCCGAGCTTCTCCTTCCCGGGCTACTGGATGTATCTCGGCGCGACGCCGGTCGTCCACATCGCGGGCACGCTGCCGGCGGACGGGCCGGACGCGGCGGCGGGCGCCCCGGGCAGCACCGGGCGGTTCGACCACGTATCCTTCCGCGCCCGCGGGCTCAGCGCGGTGCGCGAGCACCTGGAGCGGATCGGCACGGCCTACAAGGAGGCGCCGGTGCCGGGCATGGACCTGCATCAGCTCTTCTTCCACGACCCGGCGGGCGTGAAGGTGGAGCTGACGTTCTATGGGGCGGACGCGGCGGGCCACGAAGGCGAGGAAAGAAGCGACGCCGCCGAGACTGGCCGCCCATAGCAGGCTTTTGCGGTCTCAGGATCTGTCGACCAGAGATAGATGCATAGGTTGATGCACATAGCAGGTAGCCGCCCCTCAATCTGAAGCGGCCAGGACGGCGCAGCTCCATTAAATCGGGGTTTGTTGCGCGCCCAGCGGTGCTCATGAAGGCTGCGGCTGGCAAGTAGGCGTGTATCATAGGCGACATGTCCGAGCTGCCCCGCCTGCGCCTTCGTCTGCTCCGCGGCCGATCGGTGATGGTGGGGCCGGGCAAGGCCGACCTGCTGGCCGCCATCGCCGCCACCGGCTCCATCATGGCCGCCGGCCGCACCATGAGCATGAGCTACAAGCGCGCCTGGCTGCTGGTGGACACCATGAACCGCTGCTTCCGCGAACCCTTGGTCGCCGCCGCCAAGGGCGGTGCCGGCGGCGGCAGCGCACGGCTTACACCTGCGGGCGAACGGGTGCTCGCCCTGTATCGCCGGATCGAGGCGCACGCGGCGGAAGCTTGCGACACGGAGATGCAGGAACTGGCGGGGCTAGCTGTGGACGAGCCGCCGGAAGGGTAACGACGAGACGCCGCTTGCCCCAGCCTGCCGGGACCGACATAGTTGTCCGGCTACATCGCTTCGGACAAGGCCCACATGCTCCTTCGCCGCCACGCTCTGCTGCTCGCGGCCTCCGCGCTGCCTCTCGGCCGTCCTGCCCGTGCGCAAGGCGCCGGGAAGGACGCGCCAGCTCTGGTCGCCGCCGCATCCGACCTCCAGTTCGCCCTTGAGGACGTGGCTGCTCGCTTCCGCGCCGACACCGGCCTGGACGCGCGCTTGGTGTTCGGCTCCTCGGGCAACCTCACGCGCCAGGCCGAGCAGGGCGCCCCCTTCCAGCTCCTGTTGTCGGCCGACGAAGGCTTCATCTTCCGCCTGGCCGAGAGCGGGGCCGCGCGCGACCGCGGCGCGCTCTACGCCGAAGGCCGGATCGTGCTGTTCGCCCCACCCGGCTCGCCGCTGCGGGTGGACGGAGGGCTGGACGGCCTGCGCGCGGCGCTGGATGCTGGGCAAGTGACGCGCTTCGCCATCGCCAACCCCGAGCACGCCCCGTATGGCCGCGCTGCCGAGGAAGCGCTGCGCTCGGCCGGGCTGTGGGAGCGCGTGCAACCCCACTTGGTACTGGGGGAGAACATCTCGCAGGCCATGCAGTTCGCCACCGCCGCCGGCGCCCAGGGCGGCATCGTCGCCCTCTCGCTCGTGCGCGCGCCCCAGGCGCAGGGACGGGGAACCTGGGCGTTGCTGCCAGACACATTGCACAAGCCGCTGCTGCAACGCATGGCGCTGCTGCGCCCCGCGGGCGCCACGGCCGAACGCTTCTACGCCTACATGCAGACGCCGGCCGGACGTGAGGTCATGCGCCGCTACGGCTTCGTGCTGCCCGGTGAGGCCCAGTAGCCCGGGTGGTGGACTGGACCGCCCTGCACCTATCGCTGGTGCTCGGAGCGGCCACGCTGCTGCTGCTGCTGCCGCCCGCCGCCTGGCTCGGCCGGGTGCTGGCCTACCGCCGCTTCCCCGGCCGCGAGCTGGCCGAAGTCCTGGTCGCGCTGCCGCTGGTGCTGCCCCCAACCGTCTTCGGTTATGGATTGCTCCTGCTGTTCGGCACGGGGTCGCCGTTCGGACAGGCAGCGATTGTCGTGCTGGGCCACCCGCTCGCCTTCTCATTCGAGGGGCTGCTGATCGCCTCCGTGCTGGTCAACGTGCCCTTTGCGGTGCAGCCGATCCAGAACGCCTTCGCGGCCGTGCCACGCAACGTGCGCGAGGCCGCTTCCGTCTCCGGCATGGCACCGGGCCAGGCGCTGCTGCGCGTCGAGCTGCCGCTGGCCTGGCCCGGCATCGCCGTTGCCGCGGCGCTCACCTTTGCGCACACGCTGGGCGAGTTCGGCGTGGTGCTGATGGTCGGCGGCTCCATCCCCGGCCAGACACGGACCGCCGCAATCGCCCTCTATGATCGCGTTCAGGCTTTCGATGACCGCGGCGCCGCTCTCATGGCAGCGGCGCTGCTTGTCGTGTCCCTGGCCGCCCTGCTGTTGAGCAATCTGCTGTCCCGCCAGGTCGGCCGCCGGACCCGGGATGCCTGACGGGGGCGCCGCAATGGAGGGTCTGCACGTCCGACTCCGCGCCGACATCCCGGTCCCGCTCGACCTGGAGCTGCGCTGCGAGCCGGGGCGCGTGCTGGCGCTGATCGGAGCCTCGGGCGCGGGCAAGACCACGGCGCTGCGCTGCATCGCGGGCCTGCACACCCCGAAGCATGGGCTGGTGCGCTGCGCCGGCCGCACGTGGCTTGATACAGACGCCGGGGTGAAGCTGCCACCCCATCAACGCGCCGCAGGACTGGTATTCCAGGACTACGCCCTGTTCCCGCACATGACGGCCCTCGCCAACGTCGCCGCCGCCATGGGAGGGCTGCCGCGGCGGGAGCGAGCGGCACGGGCACGCGAGCTGCTGGCGCTCGCGCGCCTGGAGGGCATGGACGACCGGCGGCCTTCTGAGCTAGCCGGCGGCCAGCAACAGCGGGTGGCATTGGCGCGCGCCCTGGCCCGCGACCCCGCCGTGCTGCTGC
>JBBSIT010000236.1:0-6607 GCA_038231995.1 Acetobacterales bacterium
CGGATCGTAGATCAGCCCGGGCCGGCGGCCGAGCCTCGTGAACACGTCGCGGAACGAGTCGCCGTATTGCGGGCCGAGGTTGGGCGGCGCCAGCATGCCGGTGAGCAGCATCGGGATGTGCCGGGCCGCCAGCGCGTCCAGGATGGCGACGAGGTTCGCCTCCGTGCTCTCGGGCGGCAGGGCGCGCAGGCCGTCATTGCCGCCGAGCTCGACCACCGCTGCATCGGCGCCGTCCGCCAGCGCCCAGTCCAGCCGCGCCCGGCCGCCGGCCGTCGTGTCGCCGGACACGGCGGCGTCGTTGAACTGCACGTCATGGCCGCGCTCGCGGAGTGCGGCCTCCATCACTGCCTGGAAGCCGTCGGAGTGGGCGAGGCCGTAGCCGGCGGCCAGGCTGTCGCCGAGCACCAGGATGCGGATGGTGCGGGCCTGGGCGTCGGACCACGCCATGCCGCAGAGCAGCAAAAAGGCCGTGACGAGGGGCAGCGCCGAGTTGGAGCGGCGCGCGCGGGGGCCATATGGGGCCGTCATGGACATCGTGATGCCTCTCTCCGAACCCGCGCCCCGCGTGCAGGCCCCGCTCGTTCAGGCGCGCGGGCTGCGCCTGACCGTGCCCGCAGCCGCCGGACCGGTCAACATCCTCAACGGCATCGACCTCGACGTGGGCGCGGGCGAGGCGGTCGGCATCGTCGGGCCGTCCGGCTCGGGCAAGACGAGCCTGCTGATGGTGCTCGCCGGGCTGGAGCGGGCCAGCGCGGGCAGCATCGTGGTGGCTGGACAGGAATTGACGGGGCTCGACGAGGACGCGCTGGCGCGGTTCCGCCGCGACCATATCGGCATCGTGTTCCAGTCGTTCCACCTGATCCCGACCATGACGGCGCTGGAGAACGTCTCCATTCCGCTGGAGCTTGCCGGGGACCGCAATGCTGCGGACCGGGCGGCGGAGAGCCTGCGCGCGGTGGGGCTGGGGCACCGGCTGACGCATCTGCCGGGCCAGCTCTCGGGCGGCGAGCAGCAGCGGGTGGCGCTGGCCCGCGCCTTCGCCCCAAAGCCGCGGCTGCTGCTGGCGGACGAGCCGACCGGCAATCTGGACGCGGCGACCGGCGAGGCCGTGATGGACCTGCTGTTCGGGATGCAGGCGGGCTCGGGCACGACGCTGATGCTGATCACGCACGACGCCGGGCTGGCGGCGCGCTGCGGCCGGCGGGTGCGCATCAATGACGGGCGGGCGACGGAGGATGTTTCGTGATCGCGGCCTTGGAGGCCGACGCGTGATCGCGTTTCGCCTTGCCGCGCGGGAGTTGCGCGGCGGCGTGCGCGGCCTGCGGATCGTCATCGCCTGCCTGGCGCTCGGCGTCGCGGCGATCGCGGCGGTCGGCAGCCTGCGCGAGGGGATCGAGCGCGGCTTGCAGGTCGAGGGCCGCCGGCTGCTGGGCGGCGACATGGAGGTGCAGGGCGGCGCGCAGCCCTTGCCGGCCGCGCTGCGGGAACGGCTGCGCGCGCGGGGCGCTGCGCTGTCCGACGTGGTGCAGATGCGCTCGATGCTGGTGGCGCCCTCCGGCGACCGGCAGCTCGTGGAGCTGAAGGCGGTCGATGCGGCCTATCCGCTGGTGGGCGAGACGCGCACCGAGCCGGCTGGCGGGCTGCAAACGATGCTGGCCGAGCGCGGCGCGCTGCCTGGCCTCGTCGCCGAGCCGCTCGTGCTCGACCGGCTCGGCGTGAAGCACGGCGACTCCGTGCGCTTGGGGCTCGTCACCTTCGAGGTGCGCGGCGCCCTGCTATCCGAGCCGGACCGGGTGGCGGCGCCGACCATACTCGGCCCGCGCGCCATGATCCTGGCGTCGGCGCTGCCCGCCACCGGGCTGGTGCAGCCGGGATCGCTGCTGAACTACGAGCTGCGCGCGACGTTGGCGCCGGGCGATGGGGTCGCGGCAGCCTCGGCCGAGCTGCGGCAAGCCTTCCCCGGCGAGGGCTTCCGCATCCGCTCGGCCGCCGAGGGCGCGCCGGGCGTGCGGCGCTTCGTGGAGCAGACCAGCCTGTTCATGACGCTCGTGGGGCTGACGGCGCTGCTGGTCGGCGGCATCGGCGTTGCGACAGGGGTGCGCGCCTGGCTGGAGGCGCGGGCGCGGACGATCGCCACGCTACGCTGCCTTGGCGCGTCGGCGCGGCTCATTTTCGCCGTGTTCCTGATCCAGGTGCTCGCGCTGGCGCTCGTGGCCATCCTGATCGGCGTGGTCGTGGGGGCGGCGTTGCCCGCGGGGGCCGTCGCCCTGTTCGGCGACGCGCTGCCGGTGCCGGCGCAGGCGGGGGTGTATCCGCGCTCGCTCGGGCTGGCCGCGGCCTACGGGTTGCTCACGGCGGCGGCGTTCGCGCTGTGGCCCTTAGCGCGGGCGGCGCAGATCCCCGGCGCCGCGCTGTTCCGTGACGCCCTGCTGCCGGAGCGGCTGCGGGCGCGGCCGCTGTGGCTCGGGGTCAACGCGGTGCTAGCGGCGGCGCTGGTGGCGCTCACGGTCGCGGCCTCGCCGGAGCGCGAGTTCGCGCTGTGGTTCTGCGCGGCGGCGGCTGGGACGCTGCTGCTGTTCCGTCTTGGCGGCGCCGCGGTCATGGCGCTGGCCCGGCGCGCGCCGCATGCGCGGGTCGCCTGGCTGCGGCTCGGGGTGGCGAACCTGTATCGGCCGGGCTCGGCCACGCCGCTGATGCTGGTGTCGCTCGGGCTCGGGCTATCCACGCTGGCGGCGGTGGCATTGATCCAGGGCAACCTGCGTCGGCAGGTGCTGGAGCAGTTGCCGGCGCAGGCGCCGACCTTCTACTTCATCGACATCCAGAACGACCAGCTCGACCGGTTCACGCAGATCGTCGAGGCCCTGCCCGGCGTGTCGGACCTGGAGGACGTGCCGAGCCTGCGCGCGCGCATCGTCGCGGTGAACGGCGTGCCGGCCGAGCAGGTGCAGGCGACGCCGGAAACCGCCTGGGCGCTGTGGGGCGACCGGGGGCTGACCTATAGCACCACGCCGCCGGAGGGGACGAAGCTCGTTGCGGGCGCGTGGTGGGCGGCGGATTACGCCGGGCCGCCGCTGGTGTCGTTCGATGCGAACCTGGCGCGGGGCTGGGGGGTGTCGGTCGGCGACACGATCCGCGTCAACGTGCTGGGGCGGGATATCGACCTGCGGGTGGCGAGCCTGCGGGACATCGCCTGGCGGTCGCTGTCGCTCAACTTCACGATGGTGGCCTCGCCCGGGCTGCTGGCCCGCGCGCCGCATACGCATCTCGCGACGTTGCGGGTGGAGCCGCCGGGCAACGAGGGGGCGGTGCTGCGCGCCGTCACCGACGCGCTGCCCAACGTCTCCGGCATCCGGGTGGCGGACGTGCTGTCGGCGGTGGCGGACCTGCTGGGCAAGATCTCGGCGGCGCTGGCGGCGACCGGGTCGGTGACGCTGGTGGCGGGCGTGCTGGTGCTGGTGGGCACGGTGGCGGCCGGGCAGCGGCGGCGGATGGCGGAGGCGGTGGTGCTCAAGACGCTGGGGGCGACCCGGCGGCAAATCCGGGCGGCGTGGCTGGTCGAGTTCGGGCTGATCGGCGCCTGCGCGGGGGCGCTCGCGGCGGTGGTCGGCACCTTGGCGAGCTGGGGCGTGGTGCGGTTCGTGATGCGGGCGGACTGGGTGTTCCTGCCTGGCGTGCTGTCCGTCACGATCCTGGGCTGCATCGCGCTGATGCTGGCATTCGGATACGCGGGTACGGCGTCGGCGCTGCGGGCGAAGGCGGCGCCGTTCCTGCGTAACGAATAATGGGTGCGAACAACCCAGCCATGCCGAAAACGCTTGAAGCAGAGAACATTCCATCTAAGTTTAGCGACGCACGGGCAGTCTCGCCCGCTTGAGGGAAATCGGACCATGGCCTTGATGCCCGACTATCGGACATATGCGCCCGCGGGCGCCACGGACGCCGCGGCGCTCGACACCGGGCTGCGCGCCTACATGCTCCGGGTCTATAACTGGATGACGTCGGGGCTGCTGCTGACCGGCGTCGTCGCCTACGCGATCGCCAACACCAGCCTGATCGAGCTGTTCTACCAGCGCGTCGCCACGCCGCGCGGTTTCGCGATCCAGCCGACGCTGCTGGGCTACGCCGCGATCGTCGCGCCGCTCGTGTTCGTGATGGTGCTGAGCTTCGGCGTGAACCGGCTGTCCAAATCGACCACGCAGGCGCTGTTCTGGGCGTTTGCGGCGGCGATGGGCGCCTCGTTGGCCAATATCTTCCTGATCTACTCCGGCGCCAGCATCGCCCGGGTGTTCTTCATCACCGCCGGCACGTTCGGCGCGATGAGCCTGTGGGGCTACACGACCAAGACGGACCTGACGCGGTTCGGCAGCTTCCTGATGATGGGCCTGATCGGCATAATCATCGCCAGCCTGGTCAATATGTTCATCGCCAGCAGCGCGCTGCAGTTCGGCATCAGCATCATCGGCGTGCTCGTGTTCGTCGGCCTCACCGCCTACGACACGCAGCGCATCAAGGGCGACTACGTGCAGTACGCCTACGCCGAGGGCACGGACCAGGCAGCCAAGCGCAGCGTGTTCGACGCGCTGAGCCTCTATCTGAACTTCATCAACCTGTTCACCCTGCTGCTGAGCCTGTTCGGCAATCGCAACAACAGCTAACGCCAGCCTACGCCTGAAGCGGGAAAGGCCCCGGAGCGATCCGGGGCCTTTTTTCATGCGCAAGCGGCAGGGAGCGCCTACTCCACGTCGTCGCCCTCGCCCTCGCCTTCCTCGCCTGCCTCGATCGGCGCGCCCTTCTGGATGGTCTTGAGATAAACGGCAAGCTTGGTCACGGCCACCGCCTTGTCCGTGTTGTCCAGCGCGGCGAGTTCCGCCGCCAGGCGCTCCATCGCGGCCTCGTAGATCTGCCGCTCGCTGAAGCTCTGGTCCGGCTGCCCGGCGTTGCGGTGCAGGTCACGCACGACCTCCGCGATGGCCAGCGGGTCGCCCGAGTTGATCTTGGCCTCGTATTCCTGTGCCAGGCGCGACCACATCGAGCGCTTGATGCGCGCACGGCCCTTCAGCACCGCCAACGCCTCGTCGAACAGCTTGCGCGTCGCGAGCTTGCGTAGGCCGGCCGTGCGGGCCTTCGACACCGGGACGCGCAGCGTCATCCGGTTCTCCTCGAAGGTGATGTGGATCAGCTCGAGCTTGTGCCCGGCGATCTCCTCCGTCGCGATCCGCTCGACCTTGCCGACCCCGTGGGTGGGATAGACGACGAAGTCGCCCTCGGCGAAGTCCTCCTTCGCCGCCATGGCGCGGGGCGCGATCTGCGGCCGGCCGTGCATGCCGGGCATGTGGCCCGGCATCTTGGGCGGCGAGCGGAACTGCGGCTCAGCCGCCTGGGGCGCGGGCGCCGGGGTCGTGTTGGTGGTAGCGGCTTTGGTGGACACCTTGCTGGTCAACTCCTGGCCCGGCACGCCGGGCGCTTGTTGCTGGTCCGGTCAGAGTTAGCGCATGCCGCGAGCGAGGCAACCATCGCGGTGGTGCAGCTTCTCCGGCCAGGCCTGATGCGGACGCGATGCTGGAAACGCCGGGCGGCCCCAAACGGGACGCCCAGTGAGAGTGTGTATCACAGATCGAGCCGATCGTCATGCCCTACAAGAGGGCAGCCGCTCACGCATGATTTCTGCATGATGCAGGGCGGAACAAAACCTGCACAGGTGAGCCCGGCCGGTTGTTAAACTAATGTTAATTCGGAATGACTTCCCGTCTCAGGCGAACGCACGATGCACGAATGAAGCCAGAATCAGGCGAACGCACGATGCACGAATGAAGCCAGAATCAGGAACTTGCTCGCGCTAGGGCGGCCACTGATGTCTATAACCGCCAACTGCGCCGGCGGATGCGTGCGCGGCGGATGAAATCCGTTCTCAGCCTTTGCCCGGCTCCGGGGAGAACAGCGCCTCCTTGCCAGGCTTGTCCTTCCACTCGTCCGCATCCGCCGGCGGCTCGCCCTTGCGGGTGATGTTGGGCCACTCCTTGGCGAACAGGGTGTTGCGCTCCAGCCAGGCGCCCGCGCGGTCGTCGCTGTCCGGCACGATGGCCTCGGCCGGGCACTCCGGCTCGCAGACGCCGCAGTCGATGCACTCATCCGGATGGATCACCAGCATGTTCTCGCCGACGTAGAAGCAGTCCACCGGACACACCTCGACGCAGTCCATGTATTTGCACTTGATGCAGTTCTCGGTGACCACGTAGGTCATCGCTGTTCCCCGTCCGTATCGGTCGCCCCAAGGCCGAGGGGGCAGGCTGTTAGGTGGGGCGATATGCCGCTGTTTCACCCTGTCCGCAAGCCGCGGCGCTAGCCGGCAGTGTTCTCGGCTTGGGATTCAGCGAAGCCGACCACCCGCTCGCATAGAAGCAGCTTTTGCAGCGGACCTGTCCGCCCGGCTTTGGAGCATGGAGGACATGGTGGCGCTGATTGGCACGCAGGCCGTAGCGCCGAAGGCAGCCTAGCACTACAGTTGCGCTTTGCGTTTCAGATGCGAGCGCCTTGCGGCGGCTTGGTGGGCGCGTCGCCAGAGCGAACAAGCGATGACGTGCGCGGGCCGGATGCGGCGCTGCGCGAG
>JBBSIT010000237.1:0-6606 GCA_038231995.1 Acetobacterales bacterium
CGAGATGGGAGCGATCGAGGCGGGCAGCGAGCCCGGCCCGGGCCGCGGCGCCACCGTCTGCATCATCCTGCCGCGCCGCGACCGGGAGGGCGGCCTGGGCGGGACCTCCGCGCGGGACCGCATCGTGCCGTTGGCCAAGCCGGGCGAGGCGGTGCTGGTGGTCGAGGACGAGGCCGGGGTGCGCAGCTTCAGCAGCGAGGCGTTGCGCGAGCTGGGCTACGCCGTGATCGAGGCGCCGGACGCGGAGGCCGCCCTCGCGGCGCTGACGACGCATCCCGAGGTGGTGCTGCTGTTCACCGACCTGTCGCTGCCCGGCGCCGACGGGCGTGCGTTGGCGGACGAGGCGCGCCGGCGCCGGCCCGGGCTCGGCGTGCTGTTCACCACCGGGCACGCGCGCGGCGGCACAGTGTGGAACGCGCGCCTGGACCCGGCAGCGGACCTGCTCGCCAAGCCGTTCACGCTGGAGGCGCTGGCGGTGAAGGTGCGGACGGTGCTGGACGGCCCGGCGCCGGACCGTCCCGCATGAAGCGGCCGCCGACGCCTTCCAGCGTGGCGGCGGCCCAGCGGCCGAAGCCCCGCAGGTCCGCGCGCCGGCACACCAGGTAATACCAGCCGTAGCGCACCACGTCCGCCGCCAGCCAGCCCCACATGCCGTAGGTGCGGAAGATATAGCCGCGGTTGCGGAACTGGTGGCGGCGCTTGAACTCGTCGCCGGGCACGACGGCGTAGAACATGCCCCGCATGATCGGGAATATCTCGTGCTCCGACCCCGGGTGCAGGAAGCGCGCGGCGGTGTCGAGCACGACGCGGCCGCCATGGGCGCGGGTGCGGAACAGGAACTCGACCTCGTCGCCGCGGATGAAGAAGCGCGGGTCCGGCAGGCCGATGCGATGGAACAGGGGGGCTGCGACCAGCGCGCCGTTGAACAGGTGGGCGAAGCCGGGCAGGACGCCGCGCGCCGCGACCTCGTCCACGCCGAACAGGGTGCGGCCGGCGATCCGCACGGGAAAGGAGAGCCGGTCGCGGCGGTCCGCGTCCACCACGAGTGGCCCCACCAGGTCGGCGCCGTGCTCCGCCGCAGTGCCGAGCAGGGCGCCGAGACAGGCCGGCGTCTCGGGCCGCCCGTCGTCGTCCATCAGCCAGACCCAGTCAGCGCCCGCCTCAAGCGCTGCCTCGATCCCGGCCCGGAAGCCGCCGGCGCCGCCCAGGTTGCGCTCGGACCGTAGGCGGGTGACGCCGGGCACGCCGGCGAGCGCCAGGGCCGTCTCGGGGCCGCTCGCGTTGTCCACCACCAGCACGAGGTCCGGCCGGCGTTCCTGCGCCAGCACGGCCCGCAGGCATTGCACCAGCAGCGCCGGTCGGTCGCGCGTCACCACGACGGCCACGACGCGGCCGCCTGCCTGGCGCGCCGCCCCGATCGCCGCAGCATCGATGTCTGGACCTGCTTGCACCATCCCCCGATCGCCGACCCACTTCGCTTTTCCCGCAGTCTGGCCGGACCCGTGGGCAGAACGCTTGGAAAGCCTTACAGATCAGGCGAGGTCACGCAATCCTCACGCATGGAGGTGGGCCGGGATGGAAGGGGTAGGCGGCTTGGCGATGGATGGCGATCTCGCCCCTGCGAAGGACCCGGTGGTGCAGGGTCAGTCCGGCCCGGTCCTGCAACGCGTCGTGCTCGACCGCTCCGCGGCGCTGCGGCCGCTCTACTGGCGCGGGCTGCGCGGCGGCAGCCCGTCCCTGGACGCGGTGCGGCTGGACGACGGCGGGTTGCTGATCCAGCCCGGCGCCACCTGCGCCTTCGACACCTATTTCAACGCCGTGTTCGAGCAGCACTGGCGGCTGCACACCCGGGTGCGGACCCTCTCGCTGCGGCTCGAGCTGCGCGGCCGGGCCACGCTGCGCATCTGGCGCCGCACCCTGCATGGGGACGCCGCCTTGCTGCACGAGGCGGAGGCCGCCGGCGCCGTCGAGGTAGCACTTCCCGACGACGCCCCGCATTTCCGGCAGGCCGGGCTGGTCTGGTTCGAGCTGACGGCGGGCGGCGGCCCCGTCCTGCTGCTGCGCGGGACGTGGAGCACGCCGGGGGCGACGCCGGCGCCGGTCGGCCTCGCCGTCGCCATCTGCACCTTCAACCGCGAGGCGGCGCTTGGCCGGCTGCTCGACACGATCGCGGGCGACCCGGCGCTCGACGGGCCGGTCGCGCGCATCATCGTCGTCAACCAGGGCCGCCCCGGGCTGATTGGGCACCTTGCGATAGCATCCGCCGCCGCCCGGCTCAGGTCGCGGCTGCGCGTGGTCGAGCAGGGCAACCTGGGCGGTGCCGGCGGGTTCGGCCGCGGCGTGCTGGAGGCGATGGATGACGCCGCCTGCACCCACATCGCCCTCCTCGACGACGACGTGCGGCTGGAGCCGGAGAGCCTGGCGCGCATGGCGGCGTTCTTCGCGCTGGCAGATGGTCCGGTCTGCCTCGGCGGCCACATGCTGGACAGCCTGCGCCCGATGCAGCTCTACGAGGCCGGCGCCCGCATCCGGCACAACTGGACCCTGGCGCCGCTGGAGCACGACCAGGACCTGAGCGACCCGGACGCGCTCGCGTCCCTGCTCGATTTCAAGCCGATGCACTTCAACGGCTGGTGGTGCTTCGGCGTCCCCAAGGCCGTGGTGGCCGAGCATGGCATGATGCTGCCGTGCTTCATCCGCGGCGACGATGTGGAGTACGGGCTGCGGCTGCATGACCGCGGCGTGCCGACCACCGGGCTGCCGGGCGTCGGCATCTGGCACGAGCCGTTCTACGTGAAGCTCGGCGGCTGGCAGCTCTACTACGAGACGCGCAACGCCCTGATCTGCGCCGCGCTGCACGGGAATTTCGGGCGCACGCACGTTGCGGTCCAGGTGACGAAACGGCTGCTCGGCCATCTGCTCACGTACCGCTACTACGGCGCCGCCCTGGTGGTGCGCGCGACGGAGGACTTCCTGCGCGGCCCGGCCATCCTGGACGGCGACCCCCGCCCGCTGCACGCCTCGCTGGGCGCGCTGCGCGCGGCCGACCCGGAGTGCTGGACGCCGCGCGAGCGCGTGCTGCCGGACGCGCGGGTGGGCGCCTCCCCGCGCTGGGCCGTGGGCTTCGCGCTGCGGCTCATGTGGCTGGCAGTGGCGAACTGGCTGCGTCCGACCCGGCCGGATGCGCCGCTGCAACGGCTGTTCGCGCACGACTTCGTCTGGTTCCGCGTGGGCGCCGCGGACGCGTTGGCGGTGGAAACCTACTGGGACCGCGAGCTGCCGACCTTCCGGCGCGACCGAGCCCGGTACCGCACGCTGCTCGCCTCCGGCCTGCGCGCCGTGGCCGCGCTGCATCGCCGCGCGCCGGAGCTGCGCGCGGCATGGCGGCGCGAGGCGCCGCGGCTCACCTCCGTGCCGTTCTGGCGCGCCTACGTCCGGCAGGCAGAGGATTAGGGCGCGAGGCCGAGTGCGTCCCGCACGGTCCGCACGGCGTCCAGCTCGCAGGCGTCCGTCTGCCCATCGGCGCGAGGCACGCGGGCGCAGGCCGCGAGCACGAGCCGCGCCTGGGTCGGGTCCGCCGCCATGGGCGCGAGCGCGCTCAGGGCGGCCGCACGGGCGGCGGCCGGGTCCTTGCGCCACGCCTCTGCATGCAGGGCCAAGCGCGAGGTCAGTTCGTCCGCCGGCAGCGCCGCCAGCAGCGGATCGTCCGCCTGGATCGCCCGCAGGCTGAACCGCTCGGAGGCGCTCGCCCGGGCGTCGGCATGGGCCACGATCGCGCAGGCAGCGGCGATGGCGTCCAGCAGCGCGCCGCCCCGGTGCTCGTGCGCCGCCACCAGGAGCCGGGACGGGGTGTCGGTCGGCATGGCGCGCCTCCATGGTTCGCCCTGCATGTGCGCCGTCGCGGGCGCCCGGACAAGCCAGGCCCGCTGCTGGCCTGCCGCGTGCTGGCGCCGCCGCCGGACGGCCACACATAGACGGCAACACGTTTGGGAGGACGCGCCATGGGGATGCAACGCCGGACCTGGCTGCTAGGGAGTGCAGCACTGCTCGGCGCAGCTCTCGCAGGGCCGCTCGCCGCGCAGGTCGCGCCTGCCGCGCCGCCCGGGCTGGCGGCGGAGCGCTTTCCCCGGCCGGTCCGTCCCGTGGCGTCGATCGTCTCCGACCAGTGGCAGACCGAGGACAGCCGCGAGCGCGTGGGCGAGGCGCGCCAGGTGATGGACCTGCTCGGCATCCGGCCCGGCATAGCGGTGGCCGATATCGGCGCCGGGTCGGGCTACTACACGGTCCGGCTGGCGGCGCGCGTCGGCGCGGACGGGCGCGTGCTGGCGCAGGACGTGGTGCCGCAATACCTGGAGGCGCTGCAACGCCGGGTCGCGCGCGAGGGCCTGGGCAACGTGTCGGTCAGCCTGGGCGAGGCCGGCGATCCCCGGCTGCCGCCGGGGTCGGTCGATGTGGCGCTGCTGGTGCACATGTACCACGAGATCGAGCAGCCATTCGCCCTGCTGCACAACCTGCTTCCCGCGCTGCGGCCCGGCGCGCGGGTGGCTATCCTGGACGCCAACCGCCCGACCCTGCAGCACGGCACGCCACCCGCCCTGCTGCGCTGCGAGCTGGCGACGGTGGGCTACCGCGAGATCGCGTTCCACCCGCTGGAGGGCGGGGCGGAGTACCTGGCGGTGTTCGCGCCGCCCGAGCGGGTGCCGGCGCCGGAGGCGATCCGGCCCTGCCGGGGGTAGGAGGTCGCCTAGTCAGCTAATGCCGCGGGCGCGCAGCAGGAGCGTCATAAGCGTACCGAGTGCGCCGACGGCTGCGACCGCGACGCCTGCCATCCAAAGCTTGAGCTCGCTGCGCTGCTCGCGCATCTCAGAGCGGACCGCGGCGAACTCAGCTTTCATCTCGGAGCGGACTGCCGCGAATTCGGCGCGCATCGTGGCGAACTCGGTTGTCGTGCTGGCCGCGAAACCGCGATTCTCGGCGCGCATCTCTTCGAGGTCCGCCTTGGTCGCGACCGCGCCGTGTACCGCGTCATGGAACACGTCCGTCATAGCCTCGGCCTGCGGCCGGGAGAACTCCGCCTGCTCCAGGCGACGGACCGCGGCGAGCTTGTCGAATACGATGGTCATATCGGGCGCTTCGATCCTTCAATGGAGCAGATCATAGCAGAACCGATTGCGCAGGGGCAGGCCTGCCACGCCCCTACTGAACCTCGGTTGCCTCGGTCGAGAGCCACCAGCCGTCGCCTGCGACCCAGCACGTCGCGTCGGGATCGCCGTCGAGGCGCAGCGACCGCACCGACCACCATCCGTTGCCGGCGAACGCGGCGGCCACGCGGCGGCCGACTTCCCCATCCTGATGTCCCTCGCACGGGATGAACCCGGCCGGGGTGACGAACCGTGCCGGCCAGGCGTGGCCGCCTCCGGGCCGCTCGATGAGCAGCATGCCGCCGAACCTGCTTGATGACTGGAGCGGGAACAGCAACCGCCCGCCGGGCCGCAGGGCGTCGAGCCAGGCCCGGCACGGCTGCGTGATGCCTGCGTTCACGTAGATGGCATCGGCCTCGGGCAGGTCGTCCGCGATGCCGGATCGCGCCGCCAGCTCGACCCAGGGCAGGTGCGCGAGGTTGCGCTCGGCGCGAGCGGCGAGGCCGGGGACGATCTCGTAGGCGTGCACCCGCCCGCCGGGGCCGACGAGCTGCGCCAGGATCGCGGTGTAGTAGCCGGCGCCGGCGCCGACGTGGAGCACCGTCTCGCCGTCCCGCAGCGCGAGCGCGTCGAGGCAGCGGGCATGCAGGCTGGGCTCGCCGATGTTGATGCCGCGGCTGGCGTCCAGCGCGAGCAGGGTGTCCTGGTAGAGGAACGCCGGGTCGTTGTCCGGCGTCTGGACGTAGCCGGCGCCAGGGACACCGATCGACCACGGCCCGGCCCGGCGAACGGCTCCCGCGGCACGGCGGCGAAGGCCTGCTCGATGCGGGGGTCCGCAGCGCCGCCGCGTGCGGCCACCTGGCGGGCGAAGAACGCGCGCAGCTTGGCCGAGCGGTCCATCGCTACCGTCCCCGCTTGCGCCCGGCCTTCCGTTTCTCCGGGTCGTAGCCGCCTCCGCCCGGCCCGAGCGGCTCCGGTGTCCGATCCTTCTTCACCCGGCCGGCGGCGAACGAGGCCGGCGGCGGGTCGATCCCCAGCTCCAGCGCCTCCAGCCGGCGTATCTCGTCGCGCAGCCGCGCGGCGGTCTCGAACTCCAGGTCGGCTGCCGCGGCGCGCATGCGCTTCTCCAGCTCGGCCAGGCTGCTCTTGAGGTCCTTGCCGACGAACTCCGTCGGCCCGGCATCCTTCACCGGCGCGACCGTCACGTAGTCCTGCTCGAATACGGATTGCAGCGCCTGGCCGATATGGCTCTTGACCGACAGCGGCGTGATGCCGTGCGCCGCGTTCCACGCCTCCTGCTTGGTCCGGCGCCGCGACGTGGGACCTCCTGGTCAGAATCCTTCATCAACAGGCAGATTCGATGCTGGCATGCGACTTCTTCACCATCAGCTCAGCAACGCTGCAAACGATCTACGTCCTGTTCTTCATCGAAATTGGTACTCGTCGTGTATATATTGCTGGCGTC
>JBBSIT010000238.1:0-6594 GCA_038231995.1 Acetobacterales bacterium
CTGGACCGGGTGGCGGCCCAAGTCCGGGCGATCCGGCCGGGCTTGCCGACCCGGTTCGACACCCAGATGGGCTGCCTGGTCAGCCGGACGCAATACGACAAGGTGCTGCGCTACGTCGCCTGGGGGCAGGAGGACGGCGCCCGCCTGGTCTGCGGCGGCACGCCCCCGCAGGACCCCGAGCTGGCGGACGGATGGTTCATCGAGCCCGCGGTGTTCGCCGACGTGACGCCCGGCATGCGCATCGCACGCGAGGAGATCTTCGGCCCGGTGCTATCGGTGTTCCGCTGGTCGGACGAGAACGCGATGCTGCGGGCGGTCAACGACGTGGAATACGGCCTGACCGCGAGCATCTGGACCCGGGACCTGTCGGTCGCCCACCGCACGGCGGCGCGGGTCGAGGCGGGGTATGTCTGGGTCAACGGCGCCAGCGCGCATTTCCTCGGCGCCCCGTTCGGCGGCTTCAAGCAGTCCGGGCTGGGGCGCGAGGAGAGCATCGACGAGATGCTGGACTGCACCCAGCTCAAGAACGTGAACGTCACGCTGGACTGAACAGCGGACGAAAGGGAGGCTTCATGCGGAAAGGAGTATGGCTCGCCATCGCGCTGGTGCTGTTCGCGGCGCCGGTGCACGCCGAGACGCTGAAGGTGGCGATCGGGCAGAAGGGGTTCTGGGACACCAACATCACCGCCTGGGGCGACCGCGCCGGGTTCTTCCGCAAGGAGGGGCTGACCCTGGACATCCTCTACACCGATGGCGGGGCGCAGACGCAGCAGGCCGTCATCTCCGGCGGCGTGGAGATCGGCATCGGCGCCGGCACGCTGGGGGTGCTGGGGGCCGCGGTGCGCGGCGCTCCGCTGCGGGCGTTCGGGGCAGAGTGGCACGGGGCGTCCGACCTGTTCTGGTACGCGCGCGCCGACGGCCCCATCCGGTCCTTGAAGGACGCAGGCGGCAAGACGGCCGGGTTCTCGACGGTCGGATCGTCCAGCCACCTGGTGCTGCTCTCGCTGCTGGACGCCGCGGGCGTGCAGGCGCGGCCCACGCCCACGGGCGGCGCGGGTGCGACGCTCACGCAGGTGATGTCCGGCCAGATCGACATCGGCTGGTCCGTCGTGCCGATCGGGTTGCGGGAGGTGGACGCCGGGCAGATCCGCATCGTCGGCCGCGGCACGGACGTGCCGACGCTGGCCGAGCAGACCACGCGGCTGAACATCGTCAATGCCAACTACCTGGCCGCGCATCGCGACGTGGTGGTGCGGTTCGCCCGCGCCTACGAGGCCAGCCTGGACTGGGCCTATTCCGACCCGCAGGCGCTGGCCTGGTTCGCCGAGGGCCTGCAGATCGACCCGGCGCTCGCCCAGCGGGCCCGGGACGACTTCTACCACAAGGACGCCATGCAGCCGGACGTCGTGAAGGGCTTGGACACGACGCTGCTGCAGGCGATCGAGCTGAAGCGGGTGCCGCCCGCGACGACGATCGAGCAGGCGCGCGCCATGCTGGACATCCTGCCATGAACCCGACCCGGCGTGCGCTGGCGGGCGTGCTCGCCCTCCCGTTCCTGTCCCGGGCCTCGCGGGCGGAGGATGCGGTCAAGGTCGCCGTGGGGCAGCGCGGCGCCTGGGACACGTCGGTCTGCGCTTTCGGGGACCGGGTGGGGTTCTTCAAGGAGGCGGGCCTCGCGCTCGAGCTGCTGTTCACCGATGGCGGGACCGAGACGCAGCAGGCGGTCATCAGCGGCGGCGTGGACGCGGGCGTCGGCGCCGGGATGCTGGCCATACTGGGCGCAGCCGCCCGCAACGCCCCGCTGCGCATCCTGTCCAGCAACTTCCGCGGCGCCAGCGACACGTTCTGGTATGCGAAGGCCGGCAGCGGCATCACCTCGTTCAAGGATGCCGGCGGCAAGACGGTCGCATTCAGCACCAATGGCTCGTCCAGCAACCTGGTGTCCAGCCGCCTGCTGCAGCTCGCGGGCGTGACCACGGCGCGGGGCGTGCCGACCGGCAACCCGGTCGCGACGCTCACCCAGGTGATGAGCGGGCAGATCGATATCGGCTACTCCCTGCCGCCGATCGGGTTCCCGGACAGGGAGGCGGGGCGCCTGGTGTATGTCGGCAGCGGCCGCGACGTGCCGGAGTTCCGCGACCAGACGGTGCGCTGCCTGATCGCGACGCCGGGCTTCGTGGAGCAGCGGCGGGAGGCCGCGGTGCGCTTCCTGCAAGCCTACGACTGCACCATCGACTGGATGTACCGGGATGACCGGGCGCTCGATTGGTTCGCGGAGGGCGCGAACGCGACCCGCGCGCAGGCGGTGCGCGCCCGGGCCGAGTTCTATCCCAAGGAGGCGATGCGCCTGGGGCCGCCCGCCAACCTGGACCTGAGCGTGCAGCAGGCGCTCGACCTGAAACGCATCCCCCGCCCGCTGACGCCGGACCAGCAGGCGCGGCTGCTGCAGGTCCCATGGACGCCCCCGGCATGAAAGGCCCGGCGCTGCTGGCGGCGACCGTGCTCGCGCTGGGCCTCGCCTGGCAGGGCGCGACGGCGATGGGTTGGCTCGACCCGTTCACCGTGCCGCCGCCCGACGAGATCCTGGCCAGCCTGCCCCAGCTCGTGACCGACGAGGACCTGGCCCGGCGCTTCGCGACCACGTTCCTGGAGGCGTTCGCGGCCGCCCTGCTCGCGGTCGCGGTGGGCGTGCCGCTGGGCCTGCTGCTGCACCGCAGCCGACTGGCGGGGGCGGCGTTCGAGCCCTGGGTGGCCGGGATCGCCGCGGCGCCGCTGGTGCTGCTGTATCCGCTGTTCCTGGTGCTGGTGGGCCGCAACCTCGGCACCATCGTGCTGATGGGCGCAGTCGCCGGGCTGCCGGCGATGGTGCTGAAGACCAAGGAGGGCTTCGACGGCACGCGGCCGGTGCTGCTGCACGTGGCGAAGAGCTACGGCTTCGGCGGGCGCCAGGTGTTCTGGAAGGTGCTGCTGCCCTCCGCCGTCCCCACGCTCGCCAACGGCGTCCGCCTGGCGCTGGTGTTCGCGCTGATCAATATCGTCGGCGTCGAGTTCCTGGTGAACTTCGGCGGCCTGGGTCAGCTCATCGCCGACCTGTCCGACCGCTACGAGCTGGCGGCGATGTATGGCGCGGTGCTGTTCGTCATCCTGGTCAGCACGTGCTTCTTCGTGTTGACGGAGCGGGTCGAGCGATGGCTGCGGCCGGCCTGAGCCGCATCGCCGCCGTGCGGCTCGCGGCCGCCGTGCTGCTGCTGGCGGCGTGGGAGGCCGCGTCCTGGTCCGGGCTGTTCTATCGCGGGGTGCTGCCGTCCGTGGTGCAGATCGGCGCGGCGCTGGGCGGGCTGCTGTCCGACCCGGCCTTCTGGCGGCACCTCGGCACCACCGCGATGGAGGTGGCCGGCGCGCTGGCGATCGGGGGATCGCTGGGGATCGCCGCGGGCGTGCTGGTGGGCGGCGGACGGCTCGCGCGGCGGGCCTACGAGCCCGCGCTGCACGACTTGGCGCCCACGCCCAAGATCGTGTTCCTGCCGATCCTGATCGCGCTGTTCGGCGTGGGGCCGTCGTCCAAGGTGGCGATGGGCGCGCTGTCCTGCTTCTTCCCGGTGGCGCTCAGCGTCGCGTCGGGGATGGCGCTGGTGGATCCGGTGCACCTGCGCGTCGCACGCAGCTTCGGCCTGTCGCGGCTGCGGACCTTGCGCAGCGTCCATCTGCCCTCGCTGGTGCGGCCCATGGTCACGGGGTTGCGGCTGGGGCTGGGCGTGGCCGTGATCGGCTGTCTGCTGAGCGAGATCAAGCTGTCCAACCGTGGACTTGGGTTCCTGGCGATCCAGTTCTACGGGCAGTTCCGCATCCCCGAGATGTACGCCGTGCTGATCGTCGTGTTCGCGCTGGCGGGCTTCGGCAACCTGCTGTTCGCCCGCATCCAGCCGCGCGGGCAAGCTGAGAGTAAAGGAGAGACTCCATGACCGACGCCGCCATAGCCGACGCGCTGCACCAGCTCGTCATCGCCAACCGCATCCTGGCGCGGGAGGGCGTGATCGATGACTTCGGCCACGTCAGCGTCCGCCATCCGCAGGACCCCGGGCGCTACTTCCTGTCGCGCTCCCGCAGCCCGGAGATCGTCGTCCGCGAGGACATCATCGAGTTCACCCTGCAGGGCGAGCCGATCGACCAGAACGGCCGCCCCATGTACCGGGAGCGCGCGCTGCACGGCGCCGTCTACATGGCCCGGCCGGACGTGAACGCCGTCACGCACCATCATGCCCGGTCCGTCCTGCCCTTCGCGCTGACCGGCCGCCCGTTGCGCCCGGCATTCCACATGGCGTCGGTGATCGGGCACGATGTCCCGGTCTGGGACAGCCAGGCCGAGTTCGGCGACACCGACATGCTGATCGAGACCATGCCGCAGGGCCATTCGATGGCCAAGGCGATGGGCGGGGAACGCTGCGTGCTCATCCGCGGCCACGGCGCCACCTGCTGCGGCGCGTCGCTGCGCGAGGCGGTGTTCGTGTCCATCTATCTCAAGGAGAACGCCGAGCTGGTGCTGAACACGCTGCCGCTCGGCGAGCCGGCCTACCTGACCGCGGGCGAGATCGACCAGACCCGCGCCATGCTGCTGTCCGACATGCCGCAGACCCGCGCCTGGGACTACCGCGCCGCCCGCGCCGGCTTCCGGGGGTTGTAGTCACGCCGCTAAAGCGGTTTCACCCTGACTGGACGCGCTCTTGCGTTCAGTCGGGGTGAGTAAACGCGTGAAACAAAGCCTGGAGCGGTTTCACCCTGGGTGAAATCGCTCCAGCCCCGAGCCGCCATAGAGCCAGGCCAGGTCGTCATACCAGTCCTCGGAGCTCTTTGCGGACATGATGGCGTTGCGCAGCGCGGCGTGGGCGCCGGCGGGGTGGTAGATGTGCTCGCCGATGGCGCGGGACTGGAGCTGCACGCGGGCAGTGCGCAGCACGCGCTGCTGGCGGTAGGCCTCCAGCGCCGTCTCGATCCGGCCCGGGTGGCTAGCCACCATGTGCGCCAGGCACACCGCGTCCTCCATCGCCATGCAGGCGCCTTGCGCGAAATACTGCATCATCGGGTGCGCCGCGTCGCCCAGCAGGGCCACGCGGCCATCGACCCAGCGCTCCACCGGGTCGCGGTCGCACAGGACCCACAACCGCCAGTCGGAGCCATGGCGGATGATGTCCTGTGCGCGGGGATGCACGTGGGTGAACCCGGCCATCACCTCGTCATGCGACACCGGCAGGCCCGCGACCGGCTCCGGCGCGTCGTTGTGGTAGGTGACGACCAGGTTGAACGTCTTCCAGCCCGAGAGCGGGTAGTGCACGATATGGCACTTGGGGCCGGCCCACAGCGTGGCGGCGTTCCAGCGCAGGTCCTCCGGCATCCGCTCCGTGGGGATGACGCTGCGATAGGTGGTGTGGCCCGAGACGCGCGGCGGCCCGTCGCCCACCACCTGCTTGCGGATGTTCGACCACAGCCCGTCGGCGCCGATCAGCGCCGCGCCCTGCACCCGCTCGCCGGATGCGAGCCGGGCCGTGATCCCGGCGCCGTCCTGCTCGTAGCCGACGACCTCGCAGCTCGTGCGCAGCTCGATGCGGTCGTCCGCACGGCAGGCGCGCAGGAACACGCCGTGCAGGTCGCCGCGGTGCACCACGGCGTAGGGATTGCCGAAGCGGGCGCGGAACGGCGCGTCCAGGCCGATGCGGGTGATCTCCTCGCCGCTGGTCGCGTCCATCAGGCGGAGCTGGTCGATGTACACCGCCATGGCGCGGGCGGTGTCGCCGATGCCCAGCCAGTCGAAGGAGTGGAAGGCGTTGGGGCCGAGCTGGATGCCGGCGCCGATCTCGCCCAGCGCCGGCGCCTTCTCCAGCACCAGCACGCGCATGCCCTTCTGCGCGAGGCCGAGCGCCGTCGCGAGACCGCCGATGCCGCCGCCGGCCACGATGAAGGGGTGCTCCATCGGCATCAGCGCTGCGCCACGTTGCGCAGCAGTGTGGGTCGCAGCGGCGCGGTCGTAAGCTCGTTGTGGACCTGCGCGAGCTGCGCGAGCAGCCGCACCATCACCGTGCGGTCCGCAACCGCGAGCGGCGCCAGCAATCGCTCCTGCACGCGCTGCACCGCGGGGCCGACCTGGCGCAGCAGGCGCTCCCCGTCGGGTGACAAGCGCAGCAGCCTGATGCGCCGGTCCGTCGGGCTCGGTCGCCGCACGATCCAGCCCTTCGCCTCCATCCGCTCCAGCACGTCGCCGAGCGTCGAGCGGTCGAAGGCGACCAGGTGGGAGAGCCGGGTCGCGTCCACGTCCGGGTTCGCGCCGATGGCGACCAGGGCGGCGTACTGCACGGACGTGAGATCGAACTCCGCGCATTCCTCGGCGAACAGCGCCGACGAGATCTGCTGCACCCGGCGGACCAGGTGCCCCGGCATTTGATAGAGGTCTTCCATCGCGCTCGATCGGTCTCCACGGATAATGCTTGAACGTAAGCTGACATTCAGCATACTGTCAATCAGGGATGGATGACGGGAGGCAGGAATGGACGGACAACCCACGGACACGCCCGAGCGGCGGGCGTTCTACGACCGCATCAGTAC